>JAFDET010000205.1 GCA_019310195.1 Deltaproteobacteria bacterium | reverse complement strand
GAATCCAACGGCTCGGAATCCTGAGAAGCGTTGGACGCCCGACACAATGCGCAAGGAGTGGCTGCGGGCCTGCGAGAAGGTCGGCGTGCGAATCCCGCTCTACCAGGGCACCAAGCACTCGACCGCAACCGCCCTCGCCGAGGGGGGCCTGTCCACGCTCCTGCTGAAGGCGCTCGGCGGATGGAAGGATGCGAAGTCGGTTGAACGCTACGCGAAGCCCAAGGCGCACCGTGCGGCGCTCGTTCGCGCTCTCAACCGGCCCACGAGCGGCCCACGCGACTTTGCGGGCTCCGAAAGTGCCTTGAAAACAAAGGGAATCTGGCGGGGCGGACGGGACTCGAACCCGCAACTTCTGGCGTGACAGGCCAGTGCTCTAACCAATTGAACTACCGCCCCGCGAGGGACACTCGATTTAGCCAACCGGGGGGCCCGACGCCAGAGCCGGAGCGCCGCCCCCGGGGGTTTCGGGCCGGAATCAGCCCTCTTCCTTCTTGGGCGCCTGGGCCGCGGCCTGCATCTGGATGGCCTGCATCTGCATCATCAACGCCATGTCGCCGGCCACCATGATCTTGCCCTGCATGAAGGCGGCCATGGGATCGAGGGTGCCCGCGGCCATGGCCTCGGCGTCCTCGGCGCCGATGGTCAGCGTGGTGGTCGGCTCCTCGGGAATGGCGCCGGGGCCGAGCTTGAAGTCCACGTGCCAGTCGCCACCGTCCGCACCGGACACGGCCATGCGGATCACACCGTCCAGGGTGCGCATCTGCTCCAGGGCCTGGGGCGACGGGGCTCCCTGCCCGGGCGCCGCCTTGGCGGCCTGGGAGCCGGGCTTGAAGAGCTGGGCGGACTGGGCGCCGATCGCCCCGCCCTTCCCTTCCCAGAGCGCGCCGCGCCAGTGGTCCACGCTCTGCACGTAGGTGAAGGCGCAGTCGGAGCGGGTCTCGGCGCTCACGCGGAGCGCGCCCTCGTTCACGTGCATGACCCACTCGCCGCCGCCCTCGCCGTGGAGCAGCACACCGATGCGCGCCTCCACGCTGCGCTGGTTTTCCGGGATATCGGCCTCGGCAAAGGCATTCGGAAGCCAGCTCTCGAAGAACTCGGCGGCGGGCAGCGGGGCTGCGGGGAACTCGGCCATGGCGGTCTCCTTGCGGCTGCGGGATGAGCGCAGCGCAGTCTACCGCAGCCGGGGCCCGGCTCAGTCGGTCGCGGTGCGGGCCCGCTCCAGGGCGCGCTCGGTCCAGCTTCCGGCGGCCGGCTCGGCCGCCTCGAAGGACGGCTCCAGCGCGGCCTCGGGCGCCCGCTGGGGATTGGCCTCTGCCTCCGGGGTCGCGGGCGGCGCGATCTCGGCCTCGGGCGAGGCCTCCAGGGCAACCGGAGCCTCCGTCCCGGCGGCCGGCGCGGGGGCGACGTCCTCGGCAGCCGCGGCCTCTTCCGGGGCCGCCGCCTGGGCGCCCAGCACGCCGGCGATGGCGGCCTGGATCGTCTCCAGCTGTGCGGCCACCTGCCCCACGGTGTCCTGCACCTGGGTCTCGCGGGCCGCGGCCTCCGCCAGAGTCGTCTCCAGCTCGGCCACCCGGACCTGGAGCTTCTGGCGCTGGCTGTAGAGAACCGCCACGGCCGCCAGCGAGACCAGCAGCAGCACCACGACGAACAGGCTGCCCACGCCCCGGCCCTTGGCGGACGGCGCCGCGGCCGGCTTCTCCGCCTTCTCCGCCTTCTTGGTGGCGGGCTTCTCCGCCGGGGTCTCGCTGCCGCTGCCGTTGCTCTTGCTTCCGGGGAACTCGATCGTGCTCATCGCCACCTCCTGCGCTGCGCCTTCCCGACGCGGGGAGTTAGCACACGGGACGGGCTTGGGAATCCGCACCGACGACGCTGCGTTCAGGCACGCCGCGCGCCGAGGCGCGGTAGGAAGCGCGGCACCTGGCGGCTGTACTCCCGATACTCCTCACCGAAGCGCTCGCGAAGCTCGCGCTCCTCCAGCACGGCGATCCACGCGAGCGCGGCGAGCCAGAGCAGCCACAGCACGTAGACCGCCAGGTAGTTCGTGATCAACGCCCAGCCCAGCAGCCCGAGCCAGAACTGCACGTAGCGCGGGTGGCGCACCCGGGCGTAGATTCCCGTGCGCACCAGCGGCGTCGCGTGCCGCTGCGGGGAGAGCTCCGGCAGCCCCACCAGGAGGCCCACGCCGAAATCGCGCTGGATCTTGCCGCGCAGCCAGCCGGATACGGCGAGGCACGCCACGCCGCCGGCCACCAGGGGCCAGCGCGTGCCGTAGTCTGCCGCCAGCAGCGCGTCGCGGACCCGGTAGAGAGCCACCGCCGCCAGCGCGACCCCGCTGAGCGCAGCTCCGTAGGTTCCCACCGGCCCCAACCGTCGCCAGAAGCCGATGAAGCCGTGGATCAGCGGCCAGTAGAGCAGCAGCGGCGGCAGCGTGCACACCAGGAAGAGCGCCAGTCCGTAGCGGAAGCCGTCCACCCCGTCAGGGTCCGGGATGCGCGCGCCGGCAGCAAGCCCGCGCCGCGCCAGCGGATCAGCGAACCCGGCGCGGCTCGTCGGCAGCCGGCGCGCGCTGCGCGGGCAGGCTCATGCGCGTCGAGCCGAAGGCCTGCTGGAAGGTCGTGACGAAGTCCAGGCCGCTCACGTCGGCGGCGACCGGCACCGGGGTCATCAGGTCGAGGGTCTGGTAGGCGCCGCACGACTCGCCCACGTGGCAGAGCGCGAAGTCGTTGTCGAGATCGGTGCCCGCCAGGATCGTGTACTCCCCCGCGCGGACGGCGGGGAACTCGTAGGCGTAGGCGCCGTTCAGCGGCATCACCGTGAGCTGGGCCAGGCGATCGCCCGTGACGGCATCGAGCAGCAGCACGAACTGGGTGCCCATGTCCGACTCGCCCGACACACCCACCTGCATCACGACCGCGACGTCCACGCTGCCTTCGGTCGAGACGACCCCGATGGTTGCCGTGGCGGGGCCGTCGGGAAGTCCCGCGCGGTCCACCAGGACGCGGTAGCTGCCGAGCCCATCGCCGTCCACGCTGTCCGCCACGACCGAGAGCCAGCCCCCGGAGTCCTGGTTGATGGCACTGATGCTCAGCGAGCCGCCCCCGCCATTCGAGAGCGCCATGGGGATCTCCGCGAGCACCGCGCCGAAGTTGAGGGCCTGGGGGCTCACCACCAGCACGGGATCGATCACCGGCGGGCTGCCGTTCTCGAGATCCTGGGCCGCCGCCACCGCCGCCGCCGCATCGACCAGGCCGTGTCCGAAGAAGTCGTCGCGCCCCGCCGCGCCCAGGTCCTGGGTCATGGCCCCGGATGCCAGCAGGAGATCGAAGGCGTCCGGGGTGAGGGTGGTGGGCGCCACGGCCTTCATCAGCGCGGCCACCCCGGCCACGTGGGGCGTCGCCATGGAGGTGCCCTGGTAGAAGACGTAGTTGTAGGCGAGCGGCCCCCCGCCCTGCTCGGCGGCCAGCGTGCTGAGCACGCCGTCAGCGAAGCCGTCGCCGTTGCGATCCACGCCGGTATCGCCGCCGGGCGCACTGACGTCCACCGCGGAGCCGAAGTTCGAGTACCCGGCCAGGTTGCCCTGCAGATCCACGGCGCTCACCGAGTTGACGCCGGCATAGGAGGCCGGGTAGCTGGGCACACTCGACGAGGAGTTGCCGGCCGCGGCGACGACGATGACCCCTTCGCTCCGCACTGAGTCGAAGGCATTCTGTTCGGTGAGGCTGAAGCCGGGCCCGCCCAGGCTCAGGTTGATGACGTCGGCGGCGGCCGGCGGAAGCGTGCCGGAGTCGTTGCCGAGCCGGGCGGCGAAGCGCAGCGCCTGGATGATGTCGAAGGTCGTCCCGCCGAACGGGCCCAACACCCGCAGCGGCATGACGCGCGCATCTCCGGCAACGCCAGCAACACCCAGCCCGTTGTTGGTGGCGGCGGCCACGGTCCCGGCCACGTGGGTGCCGTGGAAGGAGTCCTGGCTCCCGTCGGGGTCGTCGCCGGGATCGTCGGGGTTCGGATCGATGCCGTTGCCATCCACGGCATTGGCCGGGTTCGAAATGAAGTCGTAGCCGGCGACGAGCTGCCCGGCGAGGTCCGGGTGGCTCAGCAGCACGCCCGTGTCCACCACGGCCACGATCACACTTGCCGCGCCGCGGGTCACTTCCCACGCCTGGGGCAGGTTGATGAGCGGATAGTGCCACTGAAAGGAGTAGAACGCGTCGTTGGGCGTGAACAGCGCCTGGCGCACGTGGTTCAGGTCCGCGATCGACACGTCGTCGCGCACGCGAAGCGTCTTCAGGGCCAGCAGCGTGTCGAAGCGCAGCGCATCCTCCGCGCCCAGCCCCGTCGGCCTTCGCGGGCTCGCCGCATCCGGGGCCTTGGCCGCCAACGTCTGGAAGGTCTGGGCGCGCGACGCGGCATCCGCGCCCAGCGCAAGGAGCATCTCGCGCTCGGGTGCGCCGCCCCGCGCCGCCAGACCCAGCGCCAGCGCCTGGGCCTGGCGGCTCGAAGCCCCAGCGGCCTTCGCGGCGGGCGCCTGGGGCGCCATGGTCACGACGAGCTCACCGGGCACGAACGCATCGCTGAAGCGCGGCGCCCGGGGCGCCGCCTGCGCGGCGGGAACGGGCTGCCCGAGCGTCAGCACGTAGGCCGAGCCTCCCCCGAAGGCAAAGACCTCGACGAAGAAAGAGCCCGAGGACGGCGCCACCAGGGTCTCGAAGGCGGCAACGCCCGTCGAGGCGTCCTTGAACGCACCGTTCTGGTCGTAGAGGTAGAGATCCAGGTCCCCGAAGTCCGGCTCGAGCTGGAGCGTGAGCGTCTGGCCCGCCGCGAACGTGACGGCGTAGTAGTCCGACGGGTCGCCGGGAATCCGCGAGCGGCCCACGGGGCCCTGCCCGGCCAGGTTGGCATAGCCGCCCAGGCTGGAGGGAACCGGAAGCGCCTGTGCAGCCGCCCGGTCCGCCACCGAGGGCAACGCGTGGTCGATCCCATCGTCGTTGGGGACGAAGGGCGTCATGGGGTCGTTCACGTCGCCGTCCACGAAGGATGCCTCGGCCGGGAAGATCGTCCCGCTCACGCGGAACGTCTCCAGCCCGGGCGGCACGCTGCGCGTCACCAGGCCGTCCACCAGCGCCTTGATGGCGTCGGCAACCTCGGCGGGCGGAAGGCCCGCGTAGGCCACGCCCTTCGCCTGTCCCTTGGCCTCGGCCTTGGCCACGGAGCCCAGGAACTTCTGCCGCGCGACGCCGCGCGCCGCTCCCGTCCCTGCCGGGTTGGGCTTCTTGGCGTTGGAGCTTTCGATCTTGAGGATCTTGTCGCAGAGCTTGCTCACCGCCTTCAGGATGCCAGCGTGCAGGGTGTCGTCGTCCGGATCAAAGCCGAAGCCCCAGCCGCTGAGAATGTCGCCACCGGGATCCGCCGGGTCGGTGAGCATCAGCTCGAAGGTGTCCAGGTTGATCTCGTCCCGGATCAGGAACGCGGGGTCACCGAGCCCGCATACGCCCCCCTTGCCAGCGGCCTTGCTCAAGGCCTTGTCGTAGCTGCCGGCGAAGCGGATGTCCGCCTTGGCCCAGCAATCATCCAGGCGCAACAGAAACGGATCCTTGGCCGGCTTCTTCGCGAAGCTGCCCATGCAGGCGAAGTTGGCCTTGCACAGCGCAGCCGCCGCCTTGAGCTGATCGGCCTGGCACGCCGCTCCAGGCTCCGCCGCACGCACAGACGCAGCGAAACTGCCTACGACGGCAATCGTGAGCGCGATCCCACCTGCTCGAAAGGCCAGCCAACCCACCACGGCGGTCCCTCACCTC
>JAFDET010000023.1 GCA_019310195.1 Deltaproteobacteria bacterium | reverse complement strand
CGCGCGACCGAGGCATAGCGGGCCTACGCCGCAGGGAGCGGAACGCAGCCAGCGGCCCGTAGCGGCGGCCGAATGTCGGCGAACTTCTGAGACAGGACACTAGCTCGTTCCCAACCGAGGAGATCTGCCTTGCGCTACCTGCACACCATGGTCCGCGTCACCGACCTGGACGCGTCGCTGGACTTCTACTGCAACAAGCTCGGCCTGAGCGAGCAGCGGCGGATCGACGTGGAGGCGGGACGCTTCACCCTGGTCTTCCTGGGCGCCCCCGACAACCCGGATTCGCAGGTCGAGCTCACGCACAACTGGGACCCGGAAGAGCTCTCGGGCGGGCGCAACTTCGGCCACCTGGCCTACGCCGTCGAGGACATCTACGCCGCTTGCCAGCGGCTGATGGACGGAGGCGTGACCCTCAACCGGCCGCCCCGAGACGGGCACATGGCCTTCATCCGCTCCCCCGATGGAATTTCCGTGGAGCTGCTCCAGGAAGGAGCGCCTCTCGCGCCCCGGGAGCCCTGGGCCTCGATGGAGAACGTCGGGAGCTGGTAGCGCTGGAGGCGGCTCTCAGTCTCCGCTGAAGGGAAGCAGCCGGCGGACCCGTTGCTTCATGATCTTCCAGCGGATTGCCGACATACTCTTCTCGATCTCGTCCTCGCTCTGGAACGGGATCTCGACGCTGGCGTCCTCCGGCTCATCGCCTCCGGGCAGGATCAGGCCCTCACTCTCCACGCTGAACAGGAACGGATACACCTGGCGCATCAGCGGCTCGAGGATCCAGAGGTTGCTGATGGCGATGTTCACCTCTTCTCGGGGATCCTGCTCCACGTTGTAGACCAGCGGCGCCCAGAGACGGCGCCACGAGCGGTCGCGCGGCGAGGGATCATCGCCGGTCAGGAAGATCTTGAAGCGGCGCCACTTCACCGCCAACAGCGTGCGGCCCGAAAAGAACAGGACGCTCTCCCTGGCCGACTGCTCCGTGTCACCCAGCAAGAAAGCGCTCTGGTCCAGGCCGTCGACGACCCGGTCGTCGGGCACCGCGCCTCCAGCAAGCTTCGCGAGAGTCGGGAACAGGTCGACCAAGGACACGATCTCGTTGCTGACGCGCCCCGCCTCGACCCGCCCCGGCCAGCGGACCAGCATCGGCGTGCGAACGGAGCCCTCGTAGGCACTTCCCAGGTAGCCGCGGTAGGGACCCGAAAACGACACGACCGGGTAGTAGGCCGAGTCGGGGCCGTTATCGCTCAGGTAGAGGACGATCGTGTCCTGGCCGACTCCGGCCTCATCGACGACGTCGAGGATCTGCCCGACCCGGTGGTCGTGCTCCAGCATCACGTCGGAGAAGGCACCGTTCCCCGACTTCCCTTCGAACTCCGGGTGCGGCAGGTAGGGATGGTGGACCAGGGACCACGAGACGAACAGGAAGAAGGGCTTGCTCGACTTCGCGTGGCGACGGATGTAGGACGCGGACTTCTCGACGATCCGCTCGTCGATGAGGGGCCGATTGGTCACCGTATAGGGCTCGACCTCGCGGACGGCCCCGCCCTTCACGCCTTCCATGAGGTGCGGAATCTTCGCCACCTTGGGGTCGAAGCCGACCCGGTCCACGTAGGTGGCCACGTTGGTGGAGAACGGAAAGCCCCACCATTCGTCGAAGCCCTGGTCCGTCGGGTAGCGGCCCGGCGCATCGCCCAGGTGCCACTTTCCGTACATGGCGGTGTCGTAGCCCGCAGCGGAGAGCATCTCCGCGACGCTGACCTCCCAGGGAGCCAGCCCTCCGGGAAGCCCGGGGCTGGCCGCGCGCCAGGTTCCGGATCGGACCGGCAGCCGGCCGGTCATCAGCGCCGAGCGAGACGGTGTGCACTCCAACTCGACGTTGAAGTTGGTGAAGCGCATTCCCTCGGCGGCCAGACGATCGAGCCTCGGTGTGGGTGCGCCGCGCAGTACGCCTCCTCCGTAGACGCCGATCTCACCGAAGCCCAGGTTGTCGCTGAGCATGAGCACGATGTTCGGCGGCCGGTCGCCGGCGCGCGCGACGTCTGCGCCTCCAATCCAGCCGGCCGCGGCCAGCAGCACGATCCACACGCTGCGCTGGAGCGGCGCCCTGCCCTTCCGGATCGATCGCTCGACCATCTCGACGCCTCCTCTCGGGCGTCCGCGGGCCCGCCGGCGGCAAGCGACGTGGACGCGCCAGCCCCCTAGAATAGGGGAACGCTGGCGGGAGGGGAGCGACGTCGTGCGACGCTGGATGGTTCTGCTGCTGATCCTGGGCGCGCTGCTGGCCTGGCTGGGCCACGCGGCGCTGGCGCCCATCGACCACGACATCGACCGCAGCGCCTTCCGCAATGCGGAGAAGGCCGCGGAGCCGGTGGATCGCCAGGTGCGGCTCGCGGCGCCCGGCGAGGCACTTCGCCCCAACCTGATCGTGATCCTGGCCGACGATCTGGGGTACGGGGATCTGGGCGTCCAGGGCAGCCGCGCCATCGAGACGCCGCACCTGGATCAGCTGGCGGGCGAAGGCATGCGCCTGACCCAGTTCTACGCCAGCGCCCCGGTCTGCTCGCCGTCGCGCGTCGGCCTGCTGACCGGCCGTTACCCCCTGCGCAGCGGCATCATGGCGGCGCTCCAGGCGGCGGACGACACGCTGCTGCGCCGGCTGACGTATCGGGCGGGCACGGTGTTCGCGAAGCTGGGCGCCGTCGATCTGGCGGGTGGCGACAACGCGGTCGCGGGCCTGCCGCCCTCGGAGATCACCCTGGCCGAAGCGCTGCAGGTCGCCGGCTACCGGACCATGGCCATCGGCAAGTGGCACCTGGGCGACTTCACGGGGCTTCCCGAGTACCACCCCTCGAACCACGGCTTCGACCGCTTCGTCGGCTTCAACATGTCGAACGACGACTGGCCGGTGGCCTTCTGGCGCGATCAGACCGAGGAGCTCGCCGACATCGGACTGGAGCAAGAGAAGTACACGGCGCTCTTCACCGAGGAGGCGGTTCGCTTCATCGAGGAGTCCGGGGAGCGACCCTTCTTCCTGTACCTGGCCCACAAGGATCCGCATCAGCCCTTCTTTCCCTCGCAGGCCTTCGCCGGCCGCTCCGCCGGCGGACCCTACGGCGACGTCGTTTCCGAGTTCGACTGGAGCGTTGGCCAGGTCATCGCCGCGTTGCAGCGCACGGGCGCCGCCGAGAACACCCTGGTGGTCGTAACCAGCGACAATGGCCCCTGGTACGAGGGCAGCCCGGGCGGACTCCGGGGTCGAAAGGGTCAGAGTTACGAGGGCGGCTTCCGCGTGCCCTTCGTCGCATGGTGGCCAGGGCGAATCCCGGCGGGAACGGTCCGCGACGTCCCCGCCATGAACATCGACCTCTTCCCTACCTTCCTGGGCCTGGCGGGCCTGTCGCCGCCGGCGGATCGCGTGATCGACGGCGCCGACCTGTGGCCCGTATTGGGTGAGGGAAGCACCGGTGTGGGCGAGCGGCCTCTCTACTTCTTCCACGACTACGATCTGGAGGCCATGCGGCTGGGCCCCTGGAAGTACATCGGGAGCAACAGCCACTACGTCTGGCCGGTTCCGCTGGACAAGCCCGACACGCCCGGCGGCAAGGCCCTGAGCGGCCGCGACTACCGGCCGCCGGGGGCATCGGAAGCCGTGCCCACCCTGGGCACCTGGCCCCTGCTCTATCACCTGCAACGCGACCCCGAAGAGGCGTACAACGTCGCCGACGGCCACCCGCAGGTGCTTCGCGATCTCGCCGAACGAATGGAGGCGTGGCGCGCGAAGTTTCGCGAGAATCCACGGGGCTGGCGCTAGGGGCCTGCGTCACCGGGAGCAGCGTGCGGAATCCGAGTCGATGGCGACACAGGGCGACGCTGTCCCTGATCGGGGCGGCCTTGGTCGCTTGCGGCGAGAGCGGCAGCGCCCCCGAGAGTCCGCAGGCAGCGGTGCCGGCTCCCGCGGTGCTGGAGGTCCGCACGGTCGCCGTGGAGCGCGGCACCATCGCCCAGCGCATCACGGCTCCGGGAAGCCTGGACGCCCTGCGCGAGAGCCACATCGGCGCCGAGGTGCGTGGACGCTTGTGGAAGGTCTACGTGGACGACGGGGACCGGGTGGGCGAAGGCGATCCCCTGTTCCAGATCGATCCCGAACCCTACGTCCTGGCGTTCCGTCAGGCGAAGGCAGGCCGCGACCTGGCCCGGGCCGAGCGGCGTCAGATGCAGTCGGACTTCGCGCGGGCTCAGGCATTGCTGCGCAAGGACGTGATCTCGCGACAGGAGGTGGACCGGCTCGGGACCCGCGTCGATGTAGCGAAGGCCCACGAGCGCCAGGCCGAGGAGGCGGTGGACCTGGCGAAGCTCAACCTGAGCCGCACCCTGGCTCAAGCCCCCTACTCGGGCACCATTGCCAAGCGTCTGGCCGACGAGGGCACGACGGCCCTGGTACAGCCCCAGACCGTCGTCGTCGTGCTCCAGGAGACGCAGGAGCTGGAGGGGCGGGCCACGATCCCCGAGGCCCATCTGCAGGCGGTGCATGTCGGCGACCGCGCCGTCATCCGCGTGGAGGGCCTGGCCGAGCCCATCGAAACCCTCATCACGTCGGTGGGCGACACCGTGGACGCGGCCACCCGCACCTACGAGGTCAAGATGCGCGTCCCCAACCCGGACTACCGCCTCAAGGCCGGCGTCTTCGCGGAGGTCGAGATCCTGGCCCGGCCCCGGGACGACGTGCTGCTGGTGCCCCGGGAAGCCATTCGCAGCGAGGACGGCGAAACCCAGGTACTGACCGTGCAGGACGGCCGGGCGGTGGCGGTGGCGGTCCGCTTGGGTGTGATGTCCCCGAAGGCCGCCGAGGTAAGCGCCGGCCTGGAGGCCGGGCAGCGGGTGATCGTCGGCCAGGAAGCCAAGATCATCGCCCCGGGGATGCGCGTGCGCGAACGAGAGGACGGCGAGGGAGCCTCGTGAGGCTCCCGGACGTCTGCATCCGCCGCCCGGTCTTCGCCGTCATGCTGATCGGCGGGCTCGTGGTGCTGGGCATCGTGTCCGTCCAGCGCCTGGGGGTGGATCTCTTCCCGCGCGTCGAGTTCCCGGTGGCAACCGTGCTGACCACCCTCGAGGGCGCCTCCCCCGAGACCATGGAGCGCGAGGTCTCCCAGGTCCTCGAGGAGTCCATCAACACCATCGAGGGCATCCGCACCCTGCGCAGCTCCTCCAGCGACTCGCTCTCGTTGATCTACGTCGAGTTCGAGCTGGAGTACGACGTCCAGGAGAAGGCCCAGGCCGTGCGCGACAAGGTCGCGGCGGTTCGCGCCGATCTGCCACGCAATGTGACCGCTCCCGTCATCGAGCGGGTGGACCCGGACGCGATGCCGATCCTGGCGGTGATGCTGTCGGGACCCTACTCGATCCGCGAGATCACGGAGCTTGCGGACAAGCGCCTGAAGCCGCGGCTCGAGCGGCTGCCCGGCGTCGGGAGTGTCTCCATCGTGGGCGGGCGCGCACGGGAGATCCGCATCTGGATCGACCCCCTGCGCCTGGCCGGCTACCAGCTGGCGGTGGACGACGTGCTGGCGGCCATCCAGCGCGAGCACGCCGAGCTTCCCGGCGGGCGCCTGCAGACCGAGCAGCAAGAGTTCTCGATCCGGACGCGGGGAAGACTCACTCGCGTGGACCAGTTCGGCGGCATCGTGGTGGCCGAGCGTGCGGGCCGGGTCGTCCACCTGCGCGACGTGGCCGGCGTCGAAGACGGCATGGCGGACCAGCGCACGGCCTCGCGGCTCAATGGGCGCACCGGCGTGGCCCTGCTGGTCCGGCGACAGTCCGGCCAGAACACGGTGGCCGTGGCCGACGCGGTGAAGCGCGAGCTCGAGGCGACCCGGGCGGAGCTGCCCGCCGGCTACGAGATTGCAGTAGCCATGGACGACGCGCGCTTCATCGTCAGCGCCATTCGTGACGTGGGCGTCGCCCTGGCCTGGGGCGCGCTCTTCGCCTCGGCGGTGGTATTGATCTTCCTGCGCAGCGTGCGCTCCACGGCGATCGCGGCCATCGCCATCCCGTCGTCGATCGTGGCGAGCTTCACCTTCTTCTACTTCTTCGGCTTCACCCTCAACACCATGACGCTGATGGCGCTCTCGCTCTCGATCGGCCTGCTGATCGACGACGCGATCGTGGTGCTGGAGAACGTCTATCGCCACATGGAGTCGGGCATGTCGGCCCGGGAAGCGGCGTCGGTGGGCGCAGACGAGATCGGCTTCGCCGTCTTGGCGACCACGGCCTCGAACTGTGCGGTCTTCGTCCCGATCGCGTTTCTCTCCGGCGTGGTGGGGCGCTTCTTCCGCGAGTTCGGGCTGGTGGCCGCGACGGCCGTCTGCCTCTCGACGCTGATCGCACTCTCGCTGACCCCCATGCTCTGCTCCCGCTACCTGAGCGTGCGTTCCGGCGACAGCGGCGGCCGGGTCTTCCGCGGTCTGGAGCTGGGCTTCCAGCGCATGGAGTCCGGCTATCGGCGCCTGCTGAGCTGGGGGCTGCGCCACCGCGCCGCGGTGGTCGGGCTCGCGCTCGCCTCCTTCGTCGCCGGGATCGGCCTGGCGCGTCTGGTCCCCGTGGAGTTCGTGCTCCCCGAGGACCGCAGCGAGTTCAACATCTGGCTCAAGCTGCCGCTGGGGACAGCGCTGGAGCAGACCCAGAGCGTGGTCAGCCTGCTGGAGGACGACTTGCAGGCGCTTCCCGACGTGCGTTTGGTGTTCACGACGATCGGGGCGGGCACCAAGAAGCGGGTCAACGAGGCCATCGTCTACGTGCAGCTCATCCACAAGAGCCAGCGCGATTACTCGCAGCAGGAGTTCATGCGTCGGGTGCGGAAGCGCATCGCCGGGCTCGACCTGCCCCTGCGCGAGTACGCCGTCGAGGAGATTCCGATCATCGGCGCATCGGGCTGGCGAAGCGCCGAGCTGATGTACGCGGTGCGGGGGCCGGAGATGATCCCTCTGCAGCAGTACGCGCGCGATCTGATGGAGGGGATGCGGGCCTCGGGCGGCTACGTGGATCTCAACATGTCCTATGAGGCCGGCAAGCCGGAGGTCTCGCTGGAGATCGCCCGGGAGCGGGCGGCGGATCTGGGCGTTTCGGCGGTGCAGATCGGGCGCACGATCTCGGCGCTCTTCGCCGGCTTCGAGACGACCTCGTTCGAGGACAAAGGAGAGCGCTACGACGTCCGCGTGCAGGTGCGGCCGGAGTACCGCGACGACATGGACAAGCTGGATCTGGTGCGCGTGCGGGCCTCCGACGGCTCGCTGATCCCGCTGCGAAACCTGGTGACGCCGTCCATGGGGACGGGCCCGGTCCAGATCGACCGCGAGAACCGCACCCGCTCCATCACCCTGTTCGGAAACCTGGAGGGCAAGTCCGCGGGCGAGGCCGATGCCGAGGTCTCGAGGCTGGGCCGGGAGCTGGGCCTCGGCGGCGGCGGCCAGTACGTGCTGCGGCCCGTGGGCCCGTCCGAGCGGCTCCGCGAGACCCTGGCCGCGGTGACCTTCGCGTTCTTCATGGCGCTGCTGGCCATCTACATGATCCTCGCGGCGCAGTTCAACTCGTTCGTGCACCCCTTCACGATCATGCTCTCGGCGCCGCTCTCCTTCATCGGCGCTTTCGCCGCCGTGGCCATGTCCGGGCGCAGCCTCGACGTCATGGGCCAGATCGCGTTCCTGATGCTGATGGGCATCGTGATGAAGAACGGCATCCTGCTGGTGGACTACACCAATACCCTGCGCGAGCAGGGTCTCTCCATGCGCGAGGCGGTGCTCGAAGCGGGCCCGGTGCGGATGCGCCCCGTTCTCATGACGGCGATTTCGACGATCTTCGGCATGCTGCCCGTGGCCTTCGCGCAGGGGGACGGGTCGGAGTGGCGCAACCCCATGGGCATCGTGGCGATCGGAGGGCTGGCCGCGTCCACGCTGCTGACGCTGCTGGTGGTGCCCGTCGTCTACACCCTGGTGGACGACGCGCAGTCGGCGGTCCAACGCGGCACCCAGCGCCTGCTGGGGCGGACAGCCGGAGACGCCTAGGGCACTCGACGGGCTATCCTGCCAGCCTCGAAGGGGGCTGGATGCCACGCTTGTTCGGGATGCGGCGGATCGCGGCGCTGGTCGTACTGGTTCCGGCCCTGGGGCTGGGAAGCGTCGCGTGCGGCGGGGATGAAGAGACGATCGAGACCGACGCGGGCGACGTCAGCGTCTCCCGGGACGGCGAAGACGTTCACGTCACGGCCCGGGACGGCCAGTTCGAGGGCCGCTTCGGCAAGAGCGCCGAGCTTCCCGAGAACTTCCCGGACGACGTCCCCATTCCCGAAGGCGCCACGATCGTCGGCGCCATGACGTCCCGCGAGCCGGGCGCCGAGGGCACCATGGTGTCGATCCAGAGCGACGGCTCGACCGATGCGCTCCTGAAGGCGTTCCGGACCGGCTTGGACGCCAACGGCTGGAGCGTGGACCAGGAGATGAACGTGATGGGCCAGCGCATGCTGCACGCCTCCAAGGGAGGGCGCAGCCTCATGGTTCAGGGGATGGAGCGCGACGGCGGCAGCCACGCCATGGTCCACCTGGGCGAGGACGGCTAAGGGCCTGATGGCGCTCTGCCGAAGGAAGAGCTAGATACTGCTCATCTGACCGGGCCCCCTGCCCGGCAGCGGCGCTCAACGGGGTCTCAGTTCGAGACCGCGCCGCATGAACCGACCTCTTGCCCCTTCTGTTGTGCGGGTTGGAACCCAACGGCCCGGCCCCACTGCGCGTGCGCAACGGCCCGGCGGAGACCCTTACCTAAGTGACTGTTTCTCATCGAATTTCCACGAGCGGCTTCGACCGCTTCGACCTGGCCACGCCTCTCCTGCGGGGCGTCGCCGCCGCGGGCTTTACGGAGCCGCGGCCCATCCAAGACGAAACCATTCCCGCGGCGCTGGACGGCCAGGACGTGCTGGGCCTGGCCCAGACCGGCACCGGCAAGACTGCGGCCTTTGCGCTTCCCATCCTCGACCGCCTGCTCGAAGACTCCGGATCCGGGCCGCGCGCCCTGGTGGTGGCTCCCACCCGCGAGCTGGCCAGCCAGATCGACGCCGAGTTCCGCATGCTGGCCAAGTTCACGCGGATCACCAGCGTCACGGTCTACGGCGGCGTGTCGGCGCGGGCGCAGGTTGCGGCCCTGCGCCGCAGGCCCGACGTCGTGATCGCCTGCCCCGGCCGGCTCCTGGACCTGTATGGCCAGGGCGCGGTGCGGCTCGACCGCATCGAAACCCTGGTCCTGGACGAGGCGGACCACATGTTCGACATGGGCTTCCTGCCGGACATCCGCCGCATCCTGGCCGCGCTTCCCAAGCGACGCCAGAACCTGCTGTTCTCGGCGACCATGCCCCGGGCCATCCGAGGCCTGGCGGACGACCTGCTCCGCGATCCCCACGTCGCCGAGCTGAATCACTCCACGCCGCCGGCCGCCATCGAGCACGCGCTCTATCCGGTGACCGAGGGGCGCAAGCACGAGCTGCTCGAGCGGATCATCCGCGACGAGGGGCCGGCTTCGACCATCGTGTTCACGCGCACCAAGCATCGCGCCCGCAGGCTGGCGGAGAAGTTGGACCGGGCCGGGCACCGTGCGGTGGCGCTGCAGGGCAACATGTCCCAGTCCCAGCGCGACCGGGCCATGCGCGGATTCCGAGGCAACCGCTTCGACATCCTGGTCGCCACGGACATCGCGGCCCGCGGTATCGACGTCACCAAGGTCTCGCACGTGATCAACTTCGACGTCCCGACCACGCCGGAGGCCTATACCCACCGTATCGGACGGACCGCGCGTTCGGACAACGACGGCAATGCAGCCACCTTCGTCACGGGAGACGACCGGGCGATGATCCGAGCCATCGAGGCCATCCTCGGCGCGCCGATCCCGCGCTGCGAGCTGCCCGGCTTCGAGGGTGAGGTCTCCCTCGAGGACCGCCCCCGAGCCCGGCGCCCGCGGGCACGGAACGGCGGCAACGCGGCTCGCAATCGGCGCCGGCCCCGGAGCGGCGCGCGTCAGGGCCGCCGGTAGATCGGATCGCGCTCGCGAACCGGGTCCAGGATCGAGAAGTCCGTGGGCGGCACGTCGTAGCCCTTGGGGTACGGCGGACGCGGCTCGTGGCCCAGGGCTTCGAGGACCGCGGGGTGCGCGTAGTAGGCGACCAGGGTCTGGAAGACCAGCGGCAGGAGGAATCCGGGCGCTTGCGCCGCCGTCTGGTCCAGCAGCGCCCTCCGCTCTGCGGTCGCAACCGCCACGAAGCCGTCGACACCACGCGCCCGGGCACACGCGTCCAGTGCAGCCAGCCCCTCCAACAAGCCGGGCTCCAGCTCGGGCCGCTCCTGCACGCCCTGTTCGATGGCGGCCGCCAGGCCCAGCTGGCCGGCGCCGGGCAGGCGGCCATCGGCGCTGGGGGGAACGATCTGGTCGAGGACGCAGGTGAGCGCGCGCGTCTGTTCCGGGGAAAGACCCGAGCCCGCAGCTACTTCGTTCATGTCGCGTGCCTCCGTTCCGTCAATCGAACAGGTCCGAGAGGTTCTTCTTGATCCGGTCGGCGATGTAGAGAGCCAGGCCCTGGATCGTGGAGGTGGGATTCACGCCGCCCGCGGTCACGAAGATGCTTCCATCCACGATGAACAGGTTGCGCACGTCGTGGGAACGGCCCCACTCGTTCACCACGGAGCGCGACGCATCGGTGCCCATGCGGCAGGTCCCCATGAGGTGCCAGCCGGCCACCCCCAGCGGCGCCTCCACGAAGGTCTTCCGCGCGCCGGCCGCTTCCAGCACCTCGCGGCCGCGACCCACGCCGAAGTCGAGCATGGCGCGGCTGTTGTCGCTGAGCCGATACTCGACCTTGGGGGCGGGAATCCCGTTCCCGTCGGTCAGCTCCGGGTCCAGCGTCACGCGGTTGTGCTCCTCGGGCAGGTCCTCGCAGATCGCCACCAGCCCGCCCGTGCGGTCGACGATCTCGGCCGCGGCTTCGTGATGGCCGGCTCCCCACGGAAGCTGCCCGTTGCTGAGACCCCAGAGCGAAGACTGAACCGGCCCGAAGCCGCGCGTCATCTCGAAGGAGAAGCCCCGCACGAAGTCGCGCGAGCGATCCGTCTCGTAGAACTCGTGGCTCCAGAGGGCGCATCCAACCGGCCCCTGATAGCCGTCCAGCGGATCATCGAAGAGGCCGACCACCATCCCGTAGGGATGGAACATCAGGTTACGGCCCACCAGACCGCTGCCGTTGGCAAGCCCGTCCGGGTAGCGCGTCGAGCACGAGTTGAGCAAGAGGCGGGGCGTGCCCACGCCGTTGCAGGCCAGGATCACGATCTCGGCCTTCTGGCGCCGCTCGACCCCGTCGGCGTCGTAGTAGACGACACCGTCGGCCATGCCGTCGTCCCGCACCAGAACCTCGCGCACGCGACAGCCGGTCTGGAGCCGCACGCCGCGGCGTTCGGCGAGGGGCCAGTAGGTGACGTCGGTGCTGCCCTTGGCGCCTTGGGCGCAACCGGTGAGGCAGGGCCCCAGGTTGATGCAGGGAGCGCGCCCCCCGTGTTCGCGGGTCGCGATGGCACTGTCCGACGGCCACCAGTGCCAGCCAAGCTTGTTGAAGCCCCCGGCGATCTGCTCGCCCAGCTTCCCGAGCGGTACCGGGGGCAGCGGCACGTCCTTGGGCGGGTAGCCGGGGTCACCGGACAGCCCGGCCACGCCCATCATGCGGTCGTTCTCCGCCCAGTAGGGCTCCAGGGTCGCGTAGTCGATGGGCCAGTCGTCGGCGACGCCGTCGAGGCTGCGAACCCGGAAGTCCGAGGGCTTGAGGCGGGGAAAGTGCCCGGCGTAGAGGATGGTGCTGCCGCCGACGGCGTTGAAGTTGGAGACGGAAATCGGCGAGGCGGAGTCGTTGACCGGGTAATCCGCGGGTCGGTTGCGGGTGTTGGGGCTGACCGCGAAGTCGCCCTGCCCCCGGATCTCCCAGTCCATGCCCGCGCTGGGATACTCGGCCGGGTTCATCCAGCCACCCTGCTCCAGGCACAGGATGTTCATCCGCGTATCCGCCAGGCTCCAGGCCACGGCGGCGCCGGACGCACCCGCCCCCACGATCAGTACGTCGACGGTCTCCTCGGACATCCCACCCTGCCTTTCCCACTCGGCCGCCCGAGCGGCCGGCGATATGAAAGCGCTCCCGGGGGATGCAGGCCACGACCGGAGCCAGGGTACGACGCGCGCGAACGCGGGCGCCTTGCACGCGGTGCCCCAGGCGGCATCCAGCGGCGCCCTGCCCCGCGGGGACGACCACTGAAGCCTGGCTCAACCTCGGGCGTCATCGTGTCGATCACGTGTCTTTCCCCGAACTCTAGGGCGTGTCGCTTTGCGCGCGTCCCAGGGGTGCCCGCTTGGCCGTACGGCGCTTCCCGAAGCTCAGCCTCGACCGCCAGACATTCCGCAGCCGGGTGGCTCGCCGGGTCTTCCTGGTCTTCCTGGTCGGTGCGCTCCTGCCCGTCACCGCCTTCGCAGCGTTCTCCTTCCTGCACGTGAGCCGACAGCTCGAGGACCAGGCGCGGCGACAGCTCCGAGCGGAGAGCAAGGCCGTCGGAATGGCCGTCCTCGACCGGCTGGTGGCCATCGAGAGTGCCCTGTCCGACCGCCCGGACCATCCCGCTGCAGCGAACCGCAGCATCTTCCTACGGCAGTTCCGGGTGCCCGGCCCCGCGGTACCGGCAGCGCTGTCCGCGTACGCCGCCGAACTCGCGCCCCGCGACACGACCGAGCGCGAACACCTCGCCGCAGGCCGATCGCTGCTGCGAGTCCTGCACCCGCCCGGTAGAGCGCCGCGCTTCTTCCTGGTCCGAGCGAGCGCCGAGAGCGGCTCGGGTGGAGTCGTCGCCGGCGAGTTCGACCCCGAGCGCATCTGGCGTCCCGACGCGCTACGCGCGGACGTCCAGCTGGCGGTCGCCGATCCGGAAGGCCGCCTGCTCTTCGCGACGGAGCCCGAAGCCGGAGCAGCGCTGGGAACCGACGCGGGCCATCTCGTCCAACTCAGCGGCGAAGCCCACCTCCGCGAGGAGTGGACCCTCTTCCTCAAGTCCGTATTTGGCACCGCGCCCTGGACCATCGTGCACTTCCAACCCGAAGCCGCGGTCCTCGAGCCGCTGTGGCAGTTCCGGTACTACTTCGTGCTGGCGGCGGTCCTCTCGATCTGGGTGGTGATCCTGCTCAGCATCGGCCTGATCCGCCGCAGCCTGGTCCCCATCGAGACGCTGCGCGGGGCCACGCAGCGCCTGGCCGCACGCGACTTCGACGTCCGCGTCGAGATCCACACCAACGACGAGTTCCGCGACCTGGGCGACGCCTTCAACGACATGGCCGAGCGGGTCGGCGATCTCACACGCCACCTCGAAGACAAGGTCGCGGCCCGCACGCGCGACCTGCAAGACGCCCTGACCGAGCTGCGAGAGACCCAGGCGCAGCTCGTCCACCAGGAGAAGATGGCGTCGGTGGGCCAGTTCGTGGCGGGCATCGCCCACGAGGTCAACAACCCGCTGTCGTTCATCGAGGGGAACCTGCACTTTCTGCGGGAGTACGCCGAGACCCTGGCCAGCGCGCTGGGAGCCTACGAGAAGGAGACGGCCGGAGCGGATCCCGAGCTTCGCGAACGCCTGGCCGCGATCCGCGAAGACCTGGACGTAGCCTACGTGCTCGAAGACCTGGAGAAGATCTTCGACGGCTGCGCAGACGGGGTGCAGCGCACGACCGCGCTGGTACAGGACCTGCGCACCTTCTCACGGGTCGACGATGGCGAATGCCTCCCGGTCGACCTCAATGAGGCGCTGGATGCGACCCTCAACATCCTGGGCTCGCGCCTCGGCGGAATCACCCTGGTGCGCGACTACGGAAACCTGCCGCACGTCGAGTGCCTGGCCGGCCAGCTCAACCAGGTCTTCCTCAACCTCGTCGCCAACGCGGCGGATGCCGTCGGCGACGAGGGCCACATCACGCTGCGCACGCGCGACCTGGGGAGCGACTGGGTCTGCATCGAGGTGGAGGACGACGGCTGCGGGATGCCCCAAGAGGACCTGGAGAGGATCTTCGACCCCTTCTTCACGACCAAGGACGTGGGGCGGGGAACCGGGCTCGGACTCTCGGTGAGCTACGGCATCGTGCAACGCCACGCCGGGCGCATCGAGGCGCAAAGCGAGCCCGGCCGGGGCACGTGTTTCCGGCTGGAGCTGCCCGTCGTCTTCCAGGGCTCAGTCTCCCCGGAATCCGACACGGATGGGGCCGAGGCCAGCGATCCCGCATGAATGGCAAGGGAGGTGAGACCGTGACCGAGAAGCCGCGCATCCTCGTGGTGGACGACGAGCAACGGAGTCTGGACCTCCTGGCGCGCGCCCTGCGCAAGGTGGGGGAGGTGGTCCCCGCCAGCTCGGGCGACGCCGCGTGGGATGCCTTCCAGCAGGCCGAGTTCGACCTCGTGATCAGCGACCAGCGCATGCCCGGAACGAAGGGCGCCGAGCTGTTGGCACGGGTCGCCCAGCGTGACGACCGCATCGGACGCGTCCTGCTGACCGGGTACGCCGACATGCAGGCCACGATCGACGCGATCAACCTCGGCCGGGTCCATGCCTACATCAGCAAGCCCTGGAAGCCGGATCAGCTCGCCCTGCTGGCCGGAAGCCTGATCGAACGCACCCGGCTTGCGCGCCAGAATGACAGCCTGGTCAAGGAGCTCAGCGCGCGCAACGAAGAGCTCGAGATCGCCATGGCCGAGCTGCGCCGTACGCACCACCGCATGGCGAGCGGCGTGCAGCTCGACGCCATCGGCCGCACCATGGCCATGGTGGTCCACGACCTGCGGGGCCCCTTGAACACGATCGGCATGGCTACGTCGCAGCTCGCCCAATCCGATGACGACCCCGTCGGGCGCGCCGAGACGGCGCGGATTGCTTCGGAGGAGGTCCAGCGGCTGGGCCAGCTTTGCGAGGAGCTCGTCGAGGTGAGCCGGGCGGGGAGCGAGTCGCTTCGCTACGACGACACCCCGCTCGACGAGGTGATCCACAGCGTCCTGACCGCCATGGCGGAGCCATGCCGCGCCGCGGGTGTCGCCGTCGAGGAAGAGCTCTCGTGCGAGCGCTCTCCGCGCCTGGACGGAGGCCGCATGCGCCGCACGATCCTCAACTTGACGCAGAACGCGGTGGAAGCCATGCGCGGGGGCGGCACGCTGCGGGTGGAGAGCCGCTGCGAGGGGGAAGCGGCCCTCGTACGGGTGATGGACACGGGACCGGGGATTCCCGATGGCATCCGAGAGACCGTGTTCGAGCCCTTCGTCACCCATGCGAAGTCCGGCGGCCTGGGCCTGGGGCTGGCCATCGTCCGCAAGATCGTCGAGGACCACGGGGGAACCGTGAGCATCGCGGAGGACAGCGAGGGCGGAAACGCCTTCGAGATCCGTCTGCCGATCGCCCCCTGACCGCGCCTCCGGCTATTTGCGTGCGAAGAGGTGCAGGCTGATCACGGCCTTCGCGTAGTCCCTGACCTGGGCGGGAGTGATCTCCAGCTTCTCCATGACCTCCTGCACCTGCGGGTCGTCCAGGCCGATGGCGTCGGCGAAGTTGGACTCACGATCCACGCGCACCTCGCGGAAGCCGGCCTGGCGCACCGTCTCCAGGTACTCCTCCCGCAGACTGGCTCCTCCCACGCAGCCCAGGTAGGCGTCCACGCTGTCGAGCACCGCCTGGGGGAGCGGCCGTTCCAGCACCACGTCGGAGATCATCACCCGGCCGCCCGGCCGCAGCACGCGAAACGCCTCGCGATAGACGCGATCCTTCTCCGGCGAGAGATTGATGACGCAGTTGGAGAGGATGACGTCCACGCTCTCGTCCTCGACGGGAAGCGCCTCGATCTGCCCCTTGCGGAACTCGACGTTCTCGACTCCAGTCTTGCGGGCATTCTCGCGCGCTTTCTCCAGCATGGCCTCGGTCATGTCCACGCCGATTACGTGTCCGGTCGGGCCCACCTGGCGCGCCGCCAGGAACGCGTCCATCCCGGCGCCGGAGCCCAGGTCCAGCACCGTCTCGCCGGCACGCAGCGCGTCGATGGCGGTGGGGTTGCCGCAGCCCACGCCCAGGTTCGCGCCGTCGGGAACGGCCTCCAGCTCCTCGTCGGAGTAACCGACGCGCCGGCTCAGGTCCGCCGCGTGCGAGGCATCCACATCCTGGACCACGCGGGTGTAGCCCTCCTGCACCATCTCGCGGACCCGCTCCGGATCCTGCGGTCGCCGCTCAGCCGTCATGGCTTTCCTCCCGAACGTCTCGGAATCCTCGAGGAGCCGGTACCACTCCCAGCGCAAGCCCTGGGGATCGAGCGACCATACCTTGTCCTGGGTGGCGTAGCAGCAGGTCTGCTCGTCCTCGACGGAGTCGGCCAGCCCGGCGGCCTTGAGCCGCTCGGTGGCCGCGCGAACGTCTCCGCCTTCGAAGACCTCGACACCCAGGTGGTTGAGCCGCTCCGCGGCGCCCGGGTTCTCGAACAGCACCAGCTTGAGAGGCGGCTGCTCGATGGCGAAGTTGGCGTAGCCGGGCTTGCGCTTGTTCACCTTCGCGTCGAAGAGCTTGGAGTAGAACTCGACGGCCTCGTCGAGGTTCTCCACGTTGAGTGCAAGCTGAACACGCATGTCGGATCTCCTGTGTGATCGGTTGGCGTTCAGCCGGTGCCCTGCGCACCGGCCTCCGCGATGTTCTCGGCGTCGGAAGCAACTCCCTGCTTCCTGGGAATCCCCTGCTGGACGAAGGCGTCCCCATCGGCCCACTCGCCGTGCGCCGTCAGCCACAGGCGCACCAGGTGGCGCTTGCGCTCGGGCTCCGCGAAGTCCACGTACTCCGTGCGTGCGTGGAGCACGGCGCTGTTCTTGAGGTAGTTGATCTCGCCCGGCTCGAGCCGCATCTCGACGTGCATGTCCGGCTCGGCGGCGATCTCATCGATCAGGTCGAGAAGGGCCGCCTGCTCGCGGGTGAATCGCGGCACCTCGGAGTGACGCTGGGCCTTGCGGATGTACCAGGGGATGTAGAAGAAGGTCAGCCGCCCGTCGTGGTAGCGGCAGATCGGAAGCTGGAAGTACGGATCCTGACCCTCGGCCTGCTCGTCGTTGCGGTCCCAGTGGAAGGGCTGGTAGAGGAGCGGGACCAGGTCCGGCCGGCGGCGCAGGAGCTCGTTGTAGAGCGCAGCGGTGCTCACCAGCCGATTCTCGCCCCCCGAGCGCCCCTGGCGGATGCAGAGCAAGGCCACCAGGTCCGAGCCATCACTGTGGAAGCCCAGGTCCACGCGCGTCTTGTAGAGGCGAACCGAGGTGTCGTCCGGGTCGGCGCCCGTGTCACGCACGTGCCCGAGCACGTCGCCCGCTGCGTTCTGCGACACCGCCGTACCCATGTGCAGGCCCAGACCCCAGTGGAGGAGCGCGACGTCCTGGTCGCCGTGCCGCTCCACCGGGATGCCCTTCACGTTGACGAAGCCGCGCCCGTTCTGGAGCTGGTCCATCCAGCGGGCGATGGCGGGCGCCAGGACCGGAAGCGGGAAGTCCTCGCGAGTGAGCTCGGTCAGAGGCCGGCCGCCGGCCTTGGCCTGGCGAAGGGCGCTCTCCAAGTCCGCTACCTCTGCGGGGCTGAGGCGGTGCAGCCAGCCGTGAGGCGGTGCAGCCAGCCGCCATCCTCCTGGAGGTCCGCGCCCCGCCAGGCCGCGGGCGTGGCCAGCGGCTCGCGAAGCACGTCGCTCACGAGCGGACTCCGCAGGCGGCGCCCGCTGCGCCGAGGCCCCCGCAGCAGTTCTCGGTGAGGTAGGCCAGCAGCGCGTTCATGGCGGCGAAGTCCGGGCTGTAGATCCGCGAGCGCCCCTCGCGCTCGCAGCGGATCAGGCCGGCCCCCTTCAGCTCCTTCAGATGGAAGGAGAGCGTCGCCGCGGGAATGCCCAGCTGCTCGCCCACGGTCCCCGCGGACAGGCCTTCCGAGCCCGCCCGGACCAGC
>JAFDET010000204.1 GCA_019310195.1 Deltaproteobacteria bacterium | reverse complement strand
GACCCCGACACGGGCGTCCGCTACGGCGGAAACGACCCCCGCCGCGACGGCCTGGCGCTGGGTTACTGAGGAACTGACGGGACAAGGAACTGACGGGACAGTCCCCTAGGTTCCGCGCTCCGCTCGGAACCTAGGGGACTGTCCCGTCAGTTCCTCAAGGCCTGATGATGGCCAGCGTGTACGCGTCGAGGTCGATGATGCGGCGGGCTACGCGAAGGACGTCGTCGGGGCCCACGACGCGAATGGCATCGGCGTAGTGCCCGCGAATGGCATCGGCGTAGTGCCGATCCGCGTCGGCGCCCAGTCCGTAGAGGCCGTCCAGGGACAAGTGCGCCGCGCGCACGGCGGCGCGCTGCTCGTCGATGGCGAAGTTCCCGATCAGGTTGTGGCGCGCGCCGTCGAGCTCGGCTTCGCCGGGCGGATCCTGCAGCAGCCGCTCCAGCTCGGCCAGCATTCCCGCGCGGGCGGCATCCAGCTTGTCGGGTGCGGTTCCGATGTAGAGGGCGAAGGTCCCGGGGTGCACGCCTTCCACGTTCACCGCCGTCACGGTGTAGGCCAGGCTCTGGCGGTCGCGAAGCTCGAGGAAGAGCCGTCCGCTCTGGCCCGCCAGGATCTGGGTGATGACCTCGAGGCCGAAGCGGTCCGGGTCGTCCACCTGAAGGCCGCGGAAGCCCAGCACCAGGTGGGCCTGCTCGCGGTTCTTGGATAGCTCGGCCACGCGGATCTCGTGGAGCGGCTCCTCGATGGGAGGAGCCGGGCGCACGAAGTCGCCGGCCGGCAGATCCGCCAGACGTGCCGAGATCCAGCCGGCGACCCGGTCGGGATCCACGTCGCCGGCGATTCCCATGACCAGGTTGTCGGACCGGACCAGGCGCGCCTGGTGTGCGGCCAGGGCCTCGCGTGTGAAGCTGCGCACCGAGGCGTCGGTCCCGCCCAGCGGAAGCCGGTACGGGTGCGAGTGGAAGTGGTTCTCGGCGAAGAGCAGGAAGGCCAGCTCTCCCAGGCGATCCTCCCTGCGCGCGATGGCTGCCAGGGTGTCGCGCCGTTCGCGCTCGATCTCGTCGGGATCGAACGCGGGCTCCAGGATCATCTCCGCGAAGAGATCGAGCACGGGCTCGATGGAGCCGGTCGTGCACTCGAAGGTGGCGCCCAGGCTGTTGCGGCCCGAGAAGCCGTCGACGTCCGAAGCCAGCGACTCGACGCAGCGCGCGAAGTCGCCCGCCGAGTGCGCGCGGGTACCGCGCAGCCAGATCGAGGTGAGGAAGCTGGTGATGCCCGCCGTCTCCGCCGTCTCGGCGAGCTGCCCGCCCAGGAAGGCCGCGCGCGCCGCCACCACCGGAGGGTCTTCGCGCCGCACCACGTGCAGCGTTCCGCCTCCCGGCAGCGAGTAGGTCTGCAGGTCATCCACGGCACGGGCGGGCTTCGGCGGCGCGAAGGCCCGGGCGGTGCGTTCGATGCCGCGGGACACGGCTTCGACCAGCGCCGGCCCGTCCAGCTCCGCGGGAGCGCCCTCCGGAAGTACGCAGCCCAGGGTGATCCGCTGCGGGGAGATCCAGCGCCGGCCGGCGGCCAGCAGGTCCTCCGGGCGAGCGCCTCGGATCGCCTCCAGGTACCGCGCCTCCGCGCGGAAGTCCCCCGCCATCAGCTCGAAGTTCGCCAGCTTGCGAGCGATGCCGCCGACGCTCTCGCGCTCGAAGTGCTCCATGGCCAGGAAGTTCGCCCGCGCCTTGTCCAGCTCCTCCTGTCGCACCGGCTCGCGAAGCACGTGCTCCACCTCGGCCGCCACGGCCTCCACCGCCGGCAGCACGCGCGCCGCGTCGAGCTCCAACGTGGAGCCGAAGAGGCCCGCGTCGAGCGGTGTGTAGGAGTAGGCGTCCACCCCGTCGGCCAGGCCGTCGCGCTCCTTCACCCGGCGCACCAGCCGGCTCGAGTCGCCCTGGCCCAGGATCAAGGCCAGGAGATCCAGGTGCGGCGTGTCGGGATGGGCGAAGGGGACGGTGTGCCAGGCCAGCTCCACGGAGGTGCGTTCGAAGGGACGCCGCACAACCACCGTGCGCGGGCCGTCGGGCTCGGGCTCGCTGGGGCGTTCGCGTCGGGCGGCGTCGTGGGACGCGCCCTCGAAGGCCTTGCTCACGGCATCCCGGAGGTGCTGCGGGTCGAAGTCGCCCGTCGCCACCACCAGCAGGTTCTCCGTGCCGTACCAGCGCCGGAAGAACGCGGTCACCCGCTCGCGGTCGAATGCGGCCACGCTCTCGGGTGTTCCCAGGATGGGCGCGCGGTAGGGGTGCGCCCGGTAGGCCGCCGCGAAGACCGCGTTGGACAGCACTCGGCCGGGAGAGTCCTCCGAGCGGCGGATCTCCTCCAGCACCACCTCGCGCTCGCGGGCGATCTCATCCGGGTCGAATCGGGAGCGGCACACCGCGTCGGCCAGCACGTCCACTGCCACGTCGAGCGCCTCGCTGGGAACCGTGGCGTGGTAGGACGTGACGTCAAAAGTTGTATAGGCGTTGATCCGGCCGCCCGCGTTCTCCACCTCGCCCGCCACGTCGCCCACGCCGCGACTCTCCGTGCCCTTGAAGAGCATGTGCTCGTGGAAGTGGGCGAGGCCCTCTTCGCCGGCGCGCTCGTCGGCGGAGCCCACCCGTGCGAAGACCTGGACCGCCGCCACCGGCGCCGTCCGCGACGGGTGGGTGAGGAGGACGAGACCGTTGGGAAGCCGCTCGCGCTGCGCGGAGGGTGCCGTCAAAGCCGGACGAGGGTACCCGACGCAGCCGGCCCCCGCCGGGGGCTACTCTTCGTGGGTGCGCGACACCTCCGTCGGCGTCTACGTCCACGTTCCGTTCTGCGAGCGGGTCTGTCCGTACTGCGACTTTCCCGTAGTGGCGGCGCGGCGCCTCGAGCCCGAGCGCGAGGAGCAGTACGTCGACGCGCTGCTGTCCGAGCTGGAACGACGCCGGGCGGACTTCGGCGGGCTGCACCTGGAGAGCGTGTACCTGGGCGGCGGAACGCCGGCCCTGTTGCAGGTGGAATCGGTCTCGAAGCTCGTTGCCGCCGTGCGCGCCGCGTTCACCGGCCGGCCCGCGGAGGTGACCCTCGAGGTCAATCCCTCCACCGTGGAGCGTGAACGCCTGCCCGGCTTTCGCGCGGCCGGCGTTGACCGGCTCTCCATCGGCATCCAGTCCTTCGACGACGCGGTGCTCAAGCGCCTGGGCCGCGCGCACCGGGCCGACGCGGGCCGCGCCACACTCGCTGCCGCCCGGGGGGCCGGGTTCGACAACGTCTCCCTCGACCTGATCGTGGCGGTGCCGGATCAATCGCAGGCCCAGGTGGAGGCCGACCTGGCGGAGACGCTGCGCTTCGGGCCGGAGCACGTGTCCGCCTACGCGCTGACGGTGGAGCCGGGGACGCCCTACGCCCGCGGCGTCGAGCACGGCGTGCTGCGGCTCCCCTCGGAGGAGGTCGGCGTGCGCATGCTGGAGACGCTGCCGCGGCGCCTGGCCGGTGCGGGCCTGGAGCCCTACGAGATCTCCAGCTACGCGCGTCCCGGCTTCGAGTCGCAGCACAACCGCCGCTACTGGGAGCGCACGCCGGTGCTCGGCCTGGGGATGGGGGCGTGGTCGATCGAGCCGCGCAGCCCGGGGGCGCCCCACGGCGCCCGGCGCCGCAACCTGCGCAGCCTGGCGGCCTACCTGGAACGCGCGGCCGCCGGCGGGGAGGCCCGCGAAGGCGAGACCGAGATCCTCGAGCCCGCGACGGCCCGGGGGGAGGCTGCCTTCCTGGCGCTGCGCACCCGCCGCGGCCTGGACGCCGCCCGCTTTGCCGAGGAGTTCGGGGCCCCTCCGAGGCGCTTCTTCGCCGCCGCCATCGCGCGGGCCGCCGGCGCCGGCCTGCTGGAGGAGGGCCCGGGCGGGGATTTGCGGCTCACGGCACGGGGCCGGCTCGTCTCCGACAGCGTCTTCGAAGCCTTTGTCGAGGCTTCCGGAAGGCCTTCCGATTGACGCGCAGCCGAACCGGTGGTACTCCATAACTCGTCGATTTCGCGGGGTTTTCCGTGCAGAAATCTCGTCTCCCTCTGTCCGAGCGACAGCAGACCGTGCTGCGAGCTCTGGTGCGCGCCTACGTGGGCGCGGCGGCCCCGGTAGGCTCGGCGACCCTTTCTCAGACGCTGTCGGTGAAGCTCTCCTCGGCGTCGATTCGCAACACCATGGCGGAGCTGGCGGAGCTGGGTCTGATCGAGCAGCCGCATGCGTCGGCGGGCCGGCTTCCCACCGAGCAGGGCCTGCGCCTGTTCGTGGACGAGCTGATGCGCGCGCACGACGTCGTCGGTTGGGAGCGCCGCACGATCGCCATGCAGATGGGTGAGCTCGGTGTCGACGATCCGCTCGAGGCGGCCTCGACCGTGCTGGCGGAGCGCACCCGTCAGCTGGGGTTTGCGGTACTGCCCCGCCTGGACCGGGTAGCGTTGCGCCACGTGAGCCTGATCCGCCTGTCCCGCGAACGCGTGCTCGTCGTGCTGGTGTCGCTCTCGGGCGCCGCCTACCAGCGCATCCTGAATGACGACCGGTCCGGGGCACAAGCCGAGCTGGAGCGCATCGAGGCCGAGTTCAATCAGCGCCTGGGCGGGCACTCGCTGCTCGAGCTGCGCGAGCTCCTCGAGGTCGAGCGCGAGCGGCTGCGCGGCCGCGCGGCGGAGCTGCAGCATCGAACCCTGCTGGCGGCGGTGCGCGCGCTGACCGGCGAGGCCCGCGCGCGCGGTGACGTGCTGCTCTCGTCGCGCACGCCGGTGCTGGAGCAGCCGGAGTTCCACGATCCCGAGCGCGTGCGCGGGCTGCTGCTGGCGGTGGAGGCGCGGGAGGCGCTGCTGACCTTCCTGGACCGGGTGCTGGAGCAACCCGGTGTGGCCGTGACCTTCGGTGGCGAGGTGGGACTTCCGGAGCTTCGCGACTGCGCTGTGGTCACGGCGCCCCTAGGCCCCAGTCGAATGGATTATCCGCGGGTGGTTCCGCTGGTAGAGCTCCTCTCGGAGCTGGTTGCGGAGAAGATGGTGGCGTGAGCCAGAAAAAGAACGATCTCGAGGCCGCGGAAGGAACCGAAGGCTGGGAGTCCCTGTCCGAGGAGGCCGAGGGCGGCTCCTTGGCGCCCAACCCCGAGCTGGAAGAGGCCATGCGCGAGGCCATGGAGGCGGTCGAGGCCCGCGAAGTGGAGCGTCGCCAGCCGGCCGGCGAGGGCGAAACCGCCGAGCTGCACGACCGGCTTCTGCGCCTCCAGGCCGACTTCGAGAACTTCCGCAAGCGGACCCTCAAGGAGAAGGAGGAGGCGTTCCGCTACGGCAACCAGAATATCGTCAAGGATCTCCTGCCGACGGTCGATAACCTGGAGCGCGCCATCGAGCATGCTCGGGGTAGCCAGACCGGGGACTTGGAAGGACTCTTGCAGGGTGTCGAGCTCGTGCTTCGAGAGCTGCTGGGGGCTCTCGAGCAGTACGGACTGGCGGCCATCGAGGCGGAAGGCCAGACCTTCGATCCGGCGGTCCACGAGGCGATGACGCAACAGATTGATGAGTCGGCGCCCGCGAACACCGTGATGCAGGTGTTTCAGAAGGGTTATCGGCTCCGGGACCGGCTGCTGAGGCCGGCCCGGGTGGTGGTCTCCGGAGGTCCCGGCGAGGGCTCCGGAGAGGAGAAGAGCGAGGACGGCTAGTCCCGGGTCGTGCGGCGGCCCGGATGGGGGGCCGGCGACGGCATGGGCAAGGTCATCGGGATCGATCTCGGAACCACCAACTCGTGTGTGGCCGTGATCGAGGGGGGGAACCCCGAGGTCATCGCCAACGCGGAGGGCGCGCGCACCACGCCCTCCATGGTGGCCTTCACCGAGTCCGGCGAGAAGCTCGTCGGGCAGATCGCCAAGCGCCAGGCGGTCACGAACCCCGAGCACACCCTGTTCGCCGTCAAGCGCCTGATCGGGCGCAAGCTCGAAAGCGAAGAGGTCTCGCGCTTCATCGGGATCGCGCCCTTCCCCGTCGAAGCGTCCGAGAACGGCGACGCCTGGGTGCGGGTGCGCGATCGCCTGGCGTCTCCCCAGGAAATTTCGTCGGTGATCCTGCAGAAGATGCGGGAGACAGCCTCGGACTTTCTGGGCGAGCCCGTCACCGAGGTGGTGATCACCGTTCCGGCCTACTTCAACGACGCACAGCGCCAGGCGACGAAGGAGGCGGGCAAGATCGCCGGCCTCAACGTTCTTCGCATCATCAACGAGCCGACCGCTGCCGCCCTGGCCTACGGGCTGGAGGACTCGTCACAGAAGAAGGTGGCCGTCTTCGACCTGGGTGGAGGCACTTTCGATATCTCGATCCTCGAGATGGGCGACGGCGTCTTCGAGGTGAAGAGCACCAACGGCAATACCTACCTGGGCGGCGAGGACTTCGACCAGCGTCTGGTCGAGCACCTGATGAAGGCGTTCCTGGACGAGACCGGAATCGACGTGTCCGGCGACAACATGGCGCTGCAGCGCCTCAAGGAGGCGGCCGAGCGCGCCAAGCACGAGCTCTCCTCCGCCACCGCCACCGACATCAACCTTCCGTTCCTGGCGGCCGACGCCGAAGGCCCCAAGCACCTGCACATGAGCCTCACTCGCGAGACCTTCGAGTCGCTGGTGGCGGACCTGATCGGCCAGCTCGTGGAGCCTTGCGAAATCGCGATTACCGACGCCGGGCTTTCCCGGGATCAGGTGGACGAGGTGGTCCTGGTGGGCGGCATGACGCGCATGCCGCGGATCCAGGAGAAGGTGGCCGAGATCTTCGGGCAGGCGCCGCGCAAGGGCGTGAACCCCGACGAGGTGGTTGCGGTCGGTGCGGCGATCCAGGGCGGTGTTCTCAAGGGCGACGTCCAGGACGTACTGCTGCTCGACGTGACGCCCCTGTCCCTGGGTGTGGAGACGCTGGGCGGCGTCTTCACCAAGATCATCGAGAAGAACACCACGATCCCCACCAAGAAGGGTCAGGTGTTCTCGACCTCCGAGGACAACCAGAGCGTGGTGCGCATCCACGTGCTCCAGGGCGAGCGCGCCATGGCCAATGACAACATGACGCTCGGCCGCTTCGAGCTGGTGGACGTCCCTCCGGCGCCGCGGGGTGTGCCCCAGATCGAAGTGACCTTCGACATCGATACCGACGGTGTCGTGAACGTCTCGGCCAAGGACCTGGGTACGGGCAAGAAGCAGGAGATCGGTGTGTCGGCTGCCAGTGGACTCAGCGAGACCCAGGTTGACGAGCTCCTCAAGGACGCCGAGGCCCACGCCGCCGAGGACCAGGGTCGCGCTGAGCTGGCGGAGCTGTGCAACAACGGCAGTGGGCTGGTCTACTCCACCCGCCGCACGCTGGCCGAGTTCGGCGACCACCTCTCCGAAGACGAGCGCGACGATCTCGAGAATGCGCTGGTGGCGGCCGAAGGCGCCCTCCAGGGCGACGACATCGAGGTCCTGCGCGGTGCCGTCGAGGACCTCTCGGACCTCTCGTACAAGATGACCGAGAAGATGTACGAGACCCTCGGGGCCGACGGAGGCGAGTAGCCCGCAGCGCCCCTGGCCGCGGGCTCCCCGCTCGCTGCTGCGCCCGCTACCCTCCCGTCCGTGTCGAAGCGGGACTACTACCAAGTACTCGGCGTGGAACGGGGAACGTCCGACGAGCAGCTGAAGAAGGCCTACCGGAAGCTGGCCCTTCAGTACCACCCGGACCGGAACCCCGACGATCCCGATGCCGAGGAGCGCTTCAAGGAAGCGTCCGAGGCCTATGCGGTGCTCTCCGATCCGGAGAAGCGCCGGGCCTACGACCGCTTCGGCTTCGCCGGGCTGGGCGGCGACGGCGCCGGACCGGGCGGTTTCGACGTCGGTGACCTGGGCGGATTCTCCGACGTCTTCAACGACCTGTTCGGCGATCTCTTCGGCGGCCGCGGGCCGCGCGGTGGGCGCCGGCGCGGACGCGGCCAGCGCGGCGCCGACCTCCGCTACAACCTGGAGATCCGGCTCGAGGACGTCCTCGAGGGTATGGAAGCCCAGCTCAAGCTGCCCAAGACGCGGTCCTGCGCGACCTGCGACGGAAACGGTGCCGAGCCGGGAACCCAACCCGAGCGTTGCGGAACCTGCGCCGGCAGCGGGCAGGTCATCCTGCAGCAGGGCTTCTTCCGCATCAGCCGGCCGTGCGACGCCTGCGGCGGGCAGGGCGAAATCGTGCGCCACCGCTGCCCCGACTGCCGCGGGGCCGGCCGTGTGGAAGGCGAGCAGAAGATCAGTGTCCGGGTTCCGCCGGGCGTCGAAGAAGGCATGCGGCTGCGCGTCGCCGGTGAAGGCGAGGCGGGCATCGCGGGCGGTCCGCCCGGCGACCTGTACGTGGTGATCTCCATCGCGCGTCACACGCTCTTCGAGCGCGACGGCCAGGAGATCCACTGCGAGGTTCCCATCCCCTTCAGCAGCGCCGTGTTCGGCGGCGAGGTGGAGGTGCCCACCCTCGAGGGCAAGGTCCAGGTGCGCGTGCCCGAGGGCACCCAGAGCGGCAAGGTGCTCCGGCTGCGCGGCAAGGGGCTTCCGAGCGTCCACCAGAGTGGCCGCGGGGACCAGTTCGTGCAGATCTTCGTCGAGGTTCCCACCAGGCTCTCGCCCCGGGCGCGCCAGCTGCTCGAAGAGTTCGCGGAGGAATGCGGTGCCGAGGTGTCACCGGTGTCGAGGGGCTTCATGGAGAAGCTCCGCGACCTCTTCGGGTAGGGGCGGCCTCGCCGCCGTCGCGTTGCTTGCGCTGGCCCTGGCCTGCGCGGCGCCCCCCGGACACGCTCCGGCGCCGCAGGACGCGGCCTATGACAACGCGGTCGCCCTGGCCGCCAGCGACGCGGCGGCCGGTGAGGCCGCGCTGGCTGCCTACCTGCGCGCAAATTCCGACGCCGAGCGGCTGGGCGATGCCGCGCTGGAGCTCGCGCGGCTGCGTGTTGAGCGCGGCAACGCGAAGGGCGCGGCCCGGTCGCTCCAGTCGGCCCTGCGAGCCCAGCCGCGCGGGCCCCGGGTCGACTCGATTCGGCTGGCGCTGGCTCGGCTGGAGCGGGACGCCGGGCGCATGGATGACGCCTATCGCGTCGCGTCCGCGATCCGGCCCAGTCGGCTGCCGCAGGAGGAGCGAGCCGAGGCCTACCGGCTACTGGCTCAGGCCGCGGGGGCCCGGGGCGACCGGGCCGGGCAGCTGCGCTGGCTCGGCCAGCTGGCGGCGTCTGCGCGCTCCGGCGTGCAGCGCGAGGCGGCGCTGCGCGAGATCGATGCGGTCGTTGCGGGCCTCACCACCCCGGAGCTCGTGAACCTGGCCGACCGCTTGGGCAAGGCGCCGCCCGCGGACCGCGTCTGGCTGCGTCTGGCCGAGCGCCGGCTGGCCGGCGGGGACGTGGCAGGCGCCGAAGAAGCGCTGGCTCGCGCCCGGGACCTGACGCCGTCCCGCAAGGCCGATCCCGGGGGCGAGGCGCTGGCGGCGCGGGTGCGCGCACGGCGCGAGGCCGGGCCGTTGATGGGGCCCCTTCCCGAGTTCTCCGAGGTCGCACGGCTGCAGGCGCCCGAGATCGCCGGCGCACGCGGAACCCTGGGCCTCGTGCTCCCGCTGTCGGGTCCGTTCGCGCGCTACGGCGATGCTTGCCTACGCGGCGCCATGCTGGCTGCCGACATCTTCGGCGCCGGCGAGGGCGGGTTGCGCCTGCGGGTGCGCGACTCCGGCGGTGACCCGGCAACCGCGGCGGTGGCGGTGGCCGATCTCGCCGCCGATCCCGAGGTGGTGGCGGTGGTGGGCCCCCTGCTCTCGGATCCGTCCGAGGCGGCGGCCGACGCAGCCGAGGCCGCCGGCGTGCCGCTCCTGGCGCTGACACCGCGCGAGCGCGTTGCGGCGGAGCGAAGCTACGCCTTCCGCCTGGCGCTGACGCCCCGGGCCGAGGTGGACGCGGTCGCGGGTCACGCCGTCGGGAACCTGGGTGCCGCGCGGTTCGCAATCCTGCACCCGCGCGATGCCTATGGGCGCGGACTGAAGAACCTCTTCTGGGACGCGGTCGAAGCCCGAGGCGGCCAGGTGGTGGGCGTGGCTCGCTACGACCCCGACGCCACGGACTTCCGGGAGCCGATTCGCCGCCTGGCGGGTTACCTGCTCCTCGATGACGAGCAGAAGGAAGCGCTGCGCGAGCGCAAGAAGCTCCAGAATCGGGCCAAGCGCGTCGGACTCGAGGAGGCTGCCCTGCTGCGCGAGGAGGCCGCCGCCCTCACCGGGCCCGACGAGGAGCCGTTGCCGCCCATCGTCGACTTCGACGCGCTCTTCATCGCCGACGCCTACGAGAAGGTCGCGCTGATCGCTCCCCAGCTTGCGTTCCACGAGGTGCAAGAGGTGCAGCTTCTCGGGCCGAGCGGCTGGAACCATCCGGACCTGCTGTCCGTGGGCGGCCGCCATCTGGAAGGAGCGATCTTCGCCGAGAGCTTCTTCGGCGACAGCCGCTTCCCCTTCGTGCGCGAGTTCCGCGATCGCTACGTCGCCGCCTTCGGCGAGGCGCCGGACGTGTTGGCCGCACAGACCTTCGACGCCACGAACCTGGTGCTGGTGCAGCTTGCGCGGGGCCTGACGACCCGGACCGAGGTGCGCGAAGGCCTGCTCACCGTACGCGGGCACCCGGGCGTCTCCGGGATCACCAGCATCCAGCCCGACGGGAATGCCTTGAAGCGACCCTTCCTGTTGTCGGTGCAGGACGGCGAGATCGTGTCCCTGGACTGACCCCACCTGTCTCAAGTTGCCGGCGATTCGCGTCGAAGAATCGACACGGTGACTGACCCTACTT
>JAFDET010000203.1 GCA_019310195.1 Deltaproteobacteria bacterium | reverse complement strand
CTCCGCAAACACGTAGGGCGGAAGCCGGTTGATCTTGTTGAAATGGTGCTGAAACGTGGACATGACCCCTGCTCCGGGAGGACGCAAGGGCCCAAGATTATTGAAGAAATCCCCCCGACGCAAACCGCTCTCGGCGCCGCGCCGAGCGGTCCGGGTTCCCGCAAGCCCGAGCGGCCGGGCTAGGCTCGGGTCCGGAGCAGGACAGCGGCATCCCGTGGCGGCCAGGACCATCCCGAATCCCCTCGAACGCATCGATCTGCTGATCCTGGGGCTGCTCTTCGCGGCAGCCGGGACGGCGTCCTGGATCGCGGCCGATCGCGTCCACACATTGGGGCCCCCCGCCGCCAACCAGTGGTTCCAGGCGGACGTGCCCCGCGTCTACGGGAACATGACGCAGCGGGAGAGCAACCACTACCGCACCGGGGTCCATCCCCTCTTCTCGATCGCGACGTACCCGCCGGTCTCCGCGCTGAGGCGAGCGGGGCTCGACGAGGAGCGGGCCGTACGTGCGCTGATTGCGGGTGCAGCGGGGCTCTGGCTCGCGATCCTCTACGGCGTGCTGCGCGCGTTCGGTCTACGCAGGCCGGACGCGACCCTGTTCGCCGCCGTCGGGGCCGTGAGCGCCTCGGCCCTGTTCGGGTCAGCCGTGCCGGAAACGCACCTCTTCGGCTCGATCACCCTGTTGCTGGTGATGGGCTTCGCGGCCTGTGCGGCGACGCGGGAGTTCTCGCCCCGCTGGTTCGTCGGCTTCAGCGCCGTGTCCCTGAGCATGGCCGTGACGAACTGGACGGCCGGTCTGGCGGTGACCGCGCTGAACCACCCGTGGCGACGCAGCGTCCGCATCTCGCTCGGCGCGTTCGCGGCGGTCACGGTCGTCTGGGCCCTGCAGAACGCGATCTTCCCCTCCTCGCAGTTCTTCCTGTTTGCGTTCGGGGAACGCCGCTACGTGCTGCTCGAAGGCGCGGGAGGCATCGGCTCACGGCTCACGGCCTTCTTCTTTCACCCGATGGTCATGCCGTTGGTTCAGGTCCTGGAGAACCCATTGCAGCCGGAGTGGTCGATCTTCAGCGTCCAGCACGCCGCGATCGGCTCGTCGGGTCTGCTCGGAGCGGTCCTGTCGCTGATCTGGATCTGGCTGCTGGCGGTCGGCGTCCGAACGTTCGTGGGCCGCGGGGCGCTCGACAAGCCGCGCATCGTGCTGGGGCTGACACTGCTCGGTCAACTCGCCCTGCACCTCGTCTACGGCGACGAGACGTTCCTCCTTTCGCTGCACTGGCTTCCACTGCTCGTCATGGTGGCCGGCATCGGCACGCTGGGACCGCAGCGCCGGACGGCCCTGATCGCCGGGACCCTGCTCGCGATCGGCGCGTGCGTGAACAACGTCGACCAGTTCGTCCGTGTGACGAGCGAGCTTCACCGCTAGGAGTCGGCCCTTACCCCTCTACCACCCTTCGCCGGAACCAGGCGTAGAAGGGGAGGCAGGTGGCGGCCATGGCCAGCACCACGAAGGACTCGCGGGGCTGGCCGGCCAGCAGGTTCCAGGCGATGGCCCCGCAGGCCACGAAGTACGCAAACGGCACCGCCGGGTAGCCCCAGGCCCGGTAGGGCCGCGGCCGATCCGGCTGGGTGCGCCGCAGCCGGTAGAGGGCGGCCACGTCGGCCATCGTGGCCAGCAGGATCGCGAAGACGGTGTAGTCCAGGGCGGAGACGAAGAGCGAGCTGGGGAACACGTTCAGCACCACCAGCAGGGCCACGGTCACCGCGCACTGCAGACTGATGGCCACGTGGGGCGTGCCGAAGATGGGGTGGGCCCTGTCCACGCCCCGGAAGAAGACGCCGTCGATGGCCATGGCGTAGGCGATGCGCGGGCCCACCAGGATGGTGGCGTTGAGGGTGCCGAGGATCGAGGCCAGCACGAAGCCGCCCACCAGCCTGCCGCCGACGCCCCCGAAGAGCGCGCCGGCCGCCGCCTCGCCGGCGTTGTCCACGCCGCGCAGGTCGGAGACGGGGATCGCGTAGAGGTAGACGGCGTTCACCACCAGGTAGATGACCGTGCAGACGAGGAGGCCCAGAAAGAGCGAGCGCGGCACGTTGCGGGCCGCGTCCTTGATCTCGCTGGCCACGTAGATGGTGGAGTTCCAGCCCAGGTAGCTGAAGAGCACCGGCGACATGGCCAGCCCGAAGGCCGTCAGGGGAGCGACCTGCGTCGCACCGTGCACCAGGGGCTGAAGGTTCGCGGCGTCGCCGCTTCCCACGAACGGCCCCACCATGCCGAAGGCCAGCAGCGCCAGGATCTTGATCCACGCGGTGACGTTGTTGACCAGGGCGCCCCAGCGCACGCCCACGTAGTTGAGCGCCGACAGCGCGACGGTGACGCCGACGGCCACCGGCAGCACGCCGACGTCGCCGTAGCCGAGCCAGGGCGCCAGGTTCGCAGCGAAGCCTGCCGCCAGGGTGGCGATGGTGCCCACGAAGATCACGAAGAAGGAGAGCCAGCCCACGAAGTAGCCGGCCAGGGGATGGAAGGCGCGGCGCAGGTACACGTAGTCGCCGCCGGCGTGGGGGAACATGGCGCCGAGCTCGGCGTTGGCCAGGGCGCCGGCCAGGGACAGAAGTCCGCCGGCCAGCCAGGCCGCGAAGATCAGGCCCGGGTGCGGCAGCAGGTCGGCGATGCGACCCGGGGTGAGGAAGATCCCCGAGCCGACCACCGACGACACGATGAGCAGCACCGCGTCGGGAAGCGTGAGGACCGCCTTGAGGCGGTCCTTCGGGTGGCGTTCGGAGTCCACCCGTCCCGCCCTCTCCCTAAGCCAGGAACGGGACGATCAGCAGCGCCACGATGTTCACGAGCTTGAGCATCGGGTTGATGGCTGGGCCCGCGGCGTCCTTGTACGGGTCGCCCACGGTGTCGCCGGTGACCGCGGCCTTGTGGGCCTCGGAGCCCTTGCCCCCGTAGGAGCCGCTCTCGATGTACTTCTTGGCGTTGTCCCAGGCGGCGCCGCCGGTGGTCATCGAAATGGCCACGCACACGCCGGACACGATGGAGCCGATCAGCAGGCCACCCAGGGCGTCGGGACCCAGGGTGAACCCCACGACGATCGGGATCAGGGCCGGAATCAGCGCGGGCGCCACCATCTGGCGTAGCGCGGTCTGGGTGACGATGTCCACGCAGGTGGCGTAGTCCGGCTTCCCGGTGCCCTCCATGATGCCCGGGATCTCCTTGAACTGGCGCCGCACCTCGTCCACCACACGGCCGCCGGCCACGCCCACGGCGTCCATGGCCAGCGAGGCGAAGATGAAGGGGATCATGGCGCCGATGAAGAGGCCCACCACCACGGCGGTGTTGGTCAGGTCGAAGTTCGTCGCGATGCCGCTGTGCTGCAGGTCCTGGATGTAGGTGCCGAAGAGCGCCACAGCCGCGAGACCGGCCGACGCGATGGCGTAGCCCTTGGTGACGGCCTTGGTGGTGTTGCCAAAGGCGTCGAGCGGGTCGGTCACGTTGCGGACGTCGTCCCCCAGCTCGGCCATCTCCGCGATGCCGCCGGCGTTGTCGGTGATGGGGCCGTAGGCGTCGATGGAGACCACGACGCCCGCCAGCGACAGCATGCTCATCGCCGCGATGCCCACACCGAAAACGCCGGCCAGGTTGTGACAGACCACGATCGACGAGGCGATCACGACCACCGGCACGACCGTAGACTGCATGCCCACGGCCAGGCCGGCGATGATGTTGGTGGCGTGGCCACCCTGGCTGGCGCGGGCGATCTTGTCCACGAAGCGCGAGCCGTCGCCGGTGTAGACGTCGGTCACCCACATCATGGCAGCGGTCACCACCGCGCCGGCGGCCGCGCAGACCCACAGGGCCATGCCGGTGAGCGCGTTGCCCTCGGCGTCTTGGAGCGGGATCTCGGTCATGCCGTTGATCACGAAGATCAGGCCCAGCAGCACCACGGTGGCGATGCCCAGGCCGGTGTACATGGCGCGCATGACGGAGGGCTGATGGCCCTCGGCGGGCTCGCCGATGCGCACGAAGGGCAGCGCGACCAGGGTGCCCACGACCCCGGCGGCGCCGATGGCCAGCGGGTAGAGGAACATGGTCTGGTTGCCCGGGAAGAAGATGTTGGCGAGCAGCATGGCCGCGGCGGCGGTCACGCCGTAGGTCTCGAAGAGGTCGGCGGCCATGCCGGCGCAGTCGCCCACGTTGTCGCCCACGTTGTCGGCGATCACGGCGGGGTTGCGCGGGTCGTCCTCGGGGATGTTCGCCTCCAGCTTGCCCACCAGGTCGGCGCCCACGTCGGCGCCCTTGGTGAAGATGCCACCGCCCAGACGCGCGAAGACCGAGATCAGCGAGCCACCGAAGGCCAGGCCGATCAGGGCGTCGGGCTTGTCGTAGCCGGCGGCGTGCATGGCGAAGACGATCATGCACAGGCAGAGCAGGCCGGCTCCGACGACCAGCAGGCCCGTCACCGCGCCGCCCTGGAAGGCCAGTCCGAAGGCCGGGCCGTAGCCCGTCTTGGCCGCCTCGGCCACGCGTACGTTGGCGCGCACCGAGACGTTCATGCCGATGAAGCCGACGGCCGCGCTGGCCAGGGCGCCCAGGATGAAGCCGCCTGCGTACCAGGGACCGAGCGCGACGCCCAGCACTACCAGGATCGGCACGCCCACCATGGCCACGGTGGTGTACTGGCGCCGCAGGAAGGCGGAGGCGCCGGTGGCGATGGCCGCAGCAATCTCGTTCGCCCGCTCGGTCGAGGTGGGCGCAGCCAGCACCCGGCGGTAGAAGACGACCCCGGCGAGCAGGGCCAGGATCGAGGCGATGAAGGCGATGGTGGTCGTGTCCATGTGCGCGCAGTCTCCCGTGTGCAGAGCGGTCGAGTCCGGATGGGCGCGAGGTGGGCCGAGGCCCGGGGCGCGGAAACCCCTCCGGGGCACCCTTGACGCGGCCGGACACTAGAACCCCAAGGCCCGATTTTCCAGTCTTTTGAGGCCTCCGAACCCATTGGAGCCCCTCTGGGGAGCGCTTCGCAGGGCTCCGGAGGTGTTAGCCTGCCCGGCATGGTCGAACGATCCGGCGCCGAATCCCTGCTCCAGACCGCCGCCTCGGCAGGCGTGGAGATCTGCTTCGCCAACCCGGGGACATCCGAGATGCCGGTGGTGGCGGCCCTCGATCGGGTGGCGGGGATCCGCGCGGTCCTGGCCACGTTCGAGGGCGTCTGCACCGGGGCCGCCGACGGCTACGGGCGCATGGCCGACCGGCCGGCGCTGACCTTGCTGCACCACGGCCCCGGCTTCGCCAACGGGATTGCCAACCTCCACAACGCCTGGCGCGCCCGCAGCCCGCTCGTGAACCTGGTGGGCGACCACCCGGACCACCACCTGCCCTTCGATGCGCCGCTCACCTCGGACATCGAGTCCCTGGCGCGCCCCTGCTCGGACTGGGTGCGACGCGCGTCGTCGGCAAAGGACCTGGCGTCGGACGCGGCCGAGGCGCTGGCGGTGGCCGGCGCGCGGCCCGGGCACGTGGCGACCCTGGTGGTGCCCAGCGACCTGGCCGCCGGAGCCTCGCCGGGCCCGGTGGCGCCGCGACGTCCGGCGCCCACACCGGCGCCACCGAGCGACCGGGTGGAGAGCATCGCCGCCGCACTGCGGGGTGGCGAGCCCGGCGCCATCCTGCTGGGCGCCCTGGGGATGCGCGAGCCGGGCTTGCGCGCTGCGGCCCGGGTGGCGGCGGCGACGGGGGCGCGGCTCATCGCCGAGACCTTCCCCTCGCGGCTGGAGCGCGGCGCCGGTCTGCCGTCGCTCGAGCGCCTGCCCTACTTCCCCGAGCACGTGCTCCAGACCCTGGCTGAGGTTCGCTGGCTGGTGCTGGCCGGCGCG
>JAFDET010000202.1 GCA_019310195.1 Deltaproteobacteria bacterium | reverse complement strand
CAGCGGGCGGGAGCTGACGCGCTCGCTACGCTGGGCCGGCACGCGCTTGGAGGAGCCCATGGGAAAGGTCTACGACGAGATCGACGAGCGCCTGGCGGCGTTCATCGGCAAGCAGCAGATGTACTTCGTGGCTACGGCGCCGCTGGCCGCCGACGGGCACGTCAATCTCTCGCCCAAGGGCCTCGACTCCTTCGTGATCCTCGGACCGCGCACGGTGGCGTACCTGGAGCTCACCGGGAGCGGGATCGAGACCGTCGCCCACCTGCGCGAGAACGGGCGCATCGTGATCCTGTTCTGCGCCTTCGAGGGGCCGCCCAATCTCGTGCGTCTCCACGGGCGCGGCGAGGCGATCACGCCCGACCACCCGGACTTCGCCGAGCTCGTTGCGCGCTTTCCCGAGCGCCGGGCGGTCCGCTCCGTGATCCGCGTGGACGTCGGTCGCATCTCGGACTCGTGCGGCTTCGGCGTGCCCCTGTACGACTACCGCGGCCAGCGCGACCAGCTGGAAGCCTGGGCCGAACGCAAGGGCGACGCCGTGGTCGACTACCAGCGGGACAACAACACCCAAAGCATCGACGGGCTGCCGGGACTGGACGTCTAGCCTACGTCTTTCGCCCGGGCTGTTGGCAGGCGATGCGCAACTGCGCATCGCGAAGCGGCAGCTCGCGCCGGAGCTGCTCAATTCGGCACGCCGGACATCCGACAACCTCCGAGGGATGCTGTACGAGCTGGGGCTGCTGTCTACGATCGCAATAACGGGCTGGCTGGCGCTGGATCCGCTGCTGAGCACCGCGTCGCGCGGCCGCAGCATGGCTCTCTCGGCCATGGCGTTGGCTGCGTGCATCTGGGCTTCCGCGGAGCTCCTGCTCCAGCGCGGCGGCAGCGCTGACGAGATCTGGGTCCTGCGCCGCTTCCTCTACCTGGGAGCGTGCGCGCTGCCCGTCACCTGGCTGTGGTTGGCGTTCCGCGCCGCGCGCGGCTTCCATCGCTCCTCGGGCGGCTGGTTCATCGCCCTGTGTGCGCTGCCCTCGGCCCTCTTCTACTCCTGCTTGTGGTGGGCGCCGGAGCTGTACGGCGATTGGAGCGTCGTTCCTCCCAAGCGAGGCCCGTTCTTCGTCGCGAACGTGGGCTGGACCTGGCTGCTCATCAGCGTCGGGATCGTGTACTTCGGCGTCGCCGCGCGGCGTCTGCGCCAGGCGAGCAGCGGCGCCTTCCCGGCGCTGGTCACTGCAGTCATGGTCCCCATGGTCGGGAACCTGCTCTACCTGCTCGGCTTCCTGGGGACGTTCGACCCGACGCCAATCCTGTTGGGCGTGGCCGCTCTGCTGCTGCGCGTCGGCGTCATCGACGCCGGTCTGGCGTCCCATCTTCCGTTCGGCAGGGGAGACCTCCTGGATCAGCTCGAGGCTGGCGTCCTGGTGAGTGACATGAGCGGAGAGGTGGTGGTGGCCAACCCGGCATCCCACCGGCTGCTCCGTGAGGAACGACTGGTGGGCCGGCCGTTGGACGCGCTGGTGGATCGCGCCCTGTGTCACCCGGATCGCAGCATCGAGGTCAGGCGTTTCCCCCTGCGCACGGGCATGGGCGAGGTCGGGGCCGGCGTCGTCCTGACCGACCGCACCGAGGCCGAGCATGCCGCCCGTCGGCTCCAGCTGGCCGCGCGGCTGGAGGCCGTGGGTTACCTGACCGCGGGCATCGCCCACGAGGTCAACAACCCTCTAGCCTACATCCGCACGAACCTGGGGCAGCTCGGCGATCTGGCCGAGGCACTGACCAAGGCCGAACCCGGGACCGAGCTGGAGCCGGAGCTGCGCGATCGGGCGGCCGAAGCCGGAGAGGTGGTGGCCGAGACCCGCGAGGGAGTCGAGCGGATCGCGCACCTGGTGGAGCGCCTGCGCAGCTTCGCGCGCCACGATCCGGACGACGACCGCGCAGCCCCCGTCCCTCTGGTGCGGGCCGTGGAGCGTGCGGTCTCCATGGCGCGCGTGGGCTTTGCGTCCGACGTGATTCGCGTGCAGGCGGAGTCCACTCCCCCGGTGCTTGCCGCGGAGAGCCAGCTGGTCCAGATCGTCCTCAACCTGCTGGTGAACGCGATCCAGGCCAGCGGCGAAGACCCCGACATCGAGCTCGCCATCGCACCGGATGCCGGCGGCGTGTCCCTCCGTGTGAGCGATCGCGGCAGCGGCATCGACGAGGACGCCCTGCCCAACGTGTTCGACCCGTTCTTCACCACCAAGGGGCCGGGGCAGGGAACCGGGCTCGGCCTCTCCCTGTCGTACGACCTGGCGCGTCAGAACGGGGGACGCCTTGCGGCCCACAACCGCAAGGGGGGCGGCGCCACCTTCGTGCTGTGGCTCCCGGCGGCGGAAGCGGACGTCGAGCCGCAGGCGGGTTAGAGCTTGGCGGCGTAGGCCGTTGCCAGCTCGGCCAGGCGCTCGTCGTCGGCGCGGCCGCGTCCGTGGAAAGTGAGCGGAGAGCCCTCGTTCCGCGGGATCAGGTGCACGTGGTAGTGGAAGACCGTCTGGCCCGCCGCGCGCCCGTTGGCCTGGTAGACGGCCATTCCGTCGGGCGCCAGGACGCTGCGCATGGCCACGGCAACGCGTCGTGCCAGGCCGGCCACGGCGCGGACACAGGCGTCTTCGATCTCGAAGACGTTCTCTGCGTGGGCCTTGGGAATCACCAGGGCGTGGCCTTCCGAGGCCGGAAAGAGATCCATGAACGCCAGGGCCGCGTCGTCCTCCGCGATGGGGTGCGACGGCGCCTGGCCCGCGACGATGGCGCAGAAGATGCAGCCTTCCATGGCGCGGTCAGTCTACCAGACCGAGTCCGGGGCCGAGATTGCAGCGGGCGGCGTCACGGGCAAGCCCGGCGGCGTCCACGTGCCGTCGCCGTCGGCGTCTACGAAGATCGGGTTGCAGAACGCGAAGGGCGTGAAGCCCGGCGCCACCTGGCGGTAGAGCTCGCCGGGCTCTCCGTCCACCTCCACGAATACGAAGGCGTCGCGGGCGAACGTCAGGGGGATGCGGAGCTCTTCGCCTGGGGCGATGCGCCGTTCGGCGACGCGGTCGCCGTTTACGAATACGCGGGCCCGCGCGACCGGGACCCAGGGCGCGGCGCGCACGCCGATGCGAAGCTCGCCGCCCGGCGCCGTGCTGCGCTCCCCCGGACCCACCCCGTCGAGATCCACGTCCAGGATCGGGCCCGTCGTCCCGCAGACTCGTCCCTTGCGAAGCGCTTGCAGGAAGCGTGTCTGATCGAAGGGCCGGGTTCGGGAAAGGGCGACCAGGTTGCGCGGCAGCGCGATGGTCTCGCGCGAGTTGTGGGTGTCGCTGTTGGCGGTGGCGGTCCGGAACTCGCCCTGGAGCAGCAGCGAGAGCCAGTCGGCGCGGGTCAGGCGGTAGCGCAGCATACTGCTGCCGTTCAGCAGCTCCATGGCGTGGAAGTCCAGGTCCCGAACGCCGCGGGCCGGTTCCGGCTCCACCAGGGAGCGGTTCGTGCGGTGGCCGAGGGGTAGCGTGGGGTCGAGTGTGCGGCCCACCGAGAGGTGGGTGAAGAACGACAGGTTGGCGCGGGTCGGCCCCCGCGGATGGTTGATCTGTACCAGTGCCTCCGGTGCGGATTCGCGCAGGTCGCCGATGACGGAGCGCAGGCGGCGCCCTTCGTGGGGTGGCGTGCCGTCCTGGTAGGCCAGGGGATCGCGGCGCAGAGGAAACACGTTGTAGTGGCCGGCGGTCCATGGCGTCTCTTCGCCCATCACCGTGGTCGTCACCTCGGAGCCGACCAGGCTGGCGATGCGCCCGGCCACGCCCAGCTCCGCGGCCAGGGGGCCGAAGTCGCTGATGCGGTCGTGGTCGGTGGAGACGATCACGTCGGCGCCCTCGGCCAGGAAGGCGGCAAGCTGGCGTTCCATGGGCTGCGAGGAGTCGTCGCTGGGCTCCGCGTGGACGTGGAGGTCGGCCGAGACCCAGCCGGGCGTCGTCAGGACCCGTGCGGGCGCCGCCAGCTCGATGCGCGTGCGCCGACCGGCCGACGCGTCGACGGTGGTCTCGGTCAGGTCGAACTCGGGCCCGCGGGTGGCCAACACCCGGTAACGGCCGGGCGGGACCACGACTTCGCGAGGGTCGCCCGGAAGGCCGCCCAGGAAGATCTGGTTGGCCTCGGGGCTGGAGTACACGGGGACGTCGCCGAAGCGCAGGTCGATGCCGTCGCTCTCGAGGAGCGGGTCCGGGGTTCCGTCCACGCCCCGGAAGACCAGACGCGCCGGCGCGATCGCCGGGAGCACCAGCGTTGCGGGCGCACCCAGGGCGATCACGTCCAGCTCTTGATCCCGTTCCGCTCCAACGCTCAGCGCGCGCGTCTGCGAGCGGCCGTCGGGCGACCGCGCGGTCAGCTCGTAGCGGCCCGCCGGGAGCCGCATGGAGAAGCGGCCCCGGGCGTCGGGCTGGATTTCAGTGGCGGGCGTGCCGTCCTCCCGGAACACGGCGATCCGGGCCGACGGGTCATCCACCCGCCCCCGGATCCGGGGAGCGTCCGCCCAGATCCGGTCGGTGACGGACGCCACGTCCGCGCGCTCGCCCACCAGGATCCAGCGCTCGAAGACCAGGCGCTCGCCCTTCGCCAGGTCCATGAGGGGAAGCTGGGCCAGCTCGAGCAGGCCGATGCGGCCGCCGCCCACGCGGAAGGGGTTCGCGAACACGCCCAGGATCGTGAAGTCCTTGCCGTTGATGGCCAGCGACGGCAGCTCGTGGCGGCTCCCGTCCTTGCGTTCGATCCACGACGGGGCCCGCCAGGCGCCGTAGGCGATGCCAGGCGCCGCGCCCGCCACCGCCACCTGGAGGTCGGCGGCGCGGATCGCCCGCGCCATGGTGAGCGCGTCGTTCGGGTCCACGGGCGGGTGCTGGTAGCCGATCGAGAGCTCGGGTTCGCGCGTGTGAGCGGTGAAGGCCAGCAGCGAGCCCGTGCCGTGGATCAGGACGTCGCCGAACACCGAGAGACGGACCCCGGGACTGCTGCGCTCCAGCGTCGACACGACCCGCAGCCGCTCCGGGTCCTCCCGGTCCAGGCTGTAGGTCGTCTCGAAGTGGATCCCGCGCAGGGTGCCCGAGGTGACGATGCGGGCTTCGTCGTCCGAGACCTCGGCGCGGATCTCCGAGGCCGGCGGCACGTTGCCCCGCGAGAAGTTGAAGAGCGGCTGGAGCAGGACGAAGTGGTCGTCGGCGCGGCCGCAGTGGCCCAGGTCCACCAGCACGCCGCCCCGGGGCGACAGCACCGTGCCGTGATCCAGGTCCGCCACCGCGGCGCACAGGGTGCCGTTGCGCAAGGCCCAGTCGCCCACACCTGCGATCGAGTCGGGCCCACCCACCTGGAGCCGTGCCGTGTTGGCCCTCAGCATGCGCTGTGCGACCAGCTCCGCCGCCGGCGCCTGGAGCGGGGCGAAAAGCGACAGCAGCGAGATTGCGAGAGCGGCCGAACGCACGACCGGCCAGCCTAGCCGCTCGACGCGGGAGGAGACAGGCCGAAGGACGCTTGCGCCCGGATCGCGGCTCGCACAAGCTTGTGGGTCGGGGGAACGAAGGGGGAGGCGTGGCCTACACGCATTACGATCGGCTGAGCGCCCTGGATGCCACCTTCCTCGCACTCGAGGACGCCAACGTGCACATGCACGTGGCCGCCATCGCGATCTTCGAAGCGGCCCCCCTGCTGGACGCCGATGGCGCCCTGGACGTGGATCGCGTGCGCGATCTGGTGGAGTCCGCGCTGGGCGAGACGCCCCGCTTCCGTCAGAAGCTCTCGCGCATCCCGCTCTTCGACCATCCGGTCTGGGTGGACGACGCGCGCTTCAACCTGACCTACCACGTGCGCCACACGGCGCTGCCGCGCCC
>JAFDET010000201.1 GCA_019310195.1 Deltaproteobacteria bacterium | reverse complement strand
GCGGTGGCGCTGCTCCACCCGCCCCCGCATCCGCCGGCCGGCGTCGATGCCGCCGCGGCCGTGGCGCCGGACGCCCGGGTCCATCCCGAGGCCTCGGTGGGCGCGCGCGCCGTGGTGGGCGCCGGCTGCAGCGTGGGGCCGCGCAGCGCGATCCATCCGGGCGCTGTGCTCTACCCCGACGTGCTGGTCGGTGCCGACTGCGCGATCCACGCCGGCTGCGTGCTGCGCGAGGGCACCCGGCTCGGCGACCGGGTGACCTTGCAGCCGGGCGTGCTGCTGGGCGGCGATGGCTTCGGCTTCGAGCCGGGCGACGACGGCGGGTGGGAGAAGATCCCGCAGGTGGGACGCGTGGTGATCGAGGACGATGTGGAGATCGGCGCCGGCAGCACCGTAGATCGCGCCTCTCTGGGCGAGACCCGCATCCGGCGCGGCGCCAAGCTCGACAATCTGGTCATGGTGGCCCACAACTGCGACATCGGTGAAGACGCGATCGTCGTGGCCCAGTCCGGGCTGAGCGGCGGCACGCGCATCGGACGCCGAGCCATCCTGATGGCGCGCACCGGTACGGTCGGGCATCTCGAAGTGGGGGAGGGCGCCTTCGTTGGCGCGCGCTCCAGCGTGGCGCGCAGCGTGCCGGCGGGTGCGCGCGTCTTCGGCACGCCCGCCGTGCCCGAGCGCACCTGGCACAGGGCGATGGCGGCCCTGTGGCGCCTGCCGGACGCGTTGCGGCGTTTGCGCAGGCTGGAGAAGCGGGTGGACGGGCTCGACGGCGAGGGCGGCGACGCGTGAACCCGCAGGAGCTGTCGCTGGCGGAGCTGCGCGTCCGAGTTCGCGAGGCGCCCGACGCCGCGCAGCGGCAGCGTCTGGAGTACGCCTTGCGCGACGACCCGCGAGCCGGCGCCCGGCGCCTGGCCGAGACGCTGGCCCGCGCGCGGGAGCGCGAGCTCGCCGAGCTGGCTCGCGTAGAGGCGCTGTTCGCCCTGCGCGGCAGCCTGCGCCGGCAGGGTGTGCGCCTGGTGGCGGGGGTGGACGAGGTGGGCATGGGCCCCCTGGCGGGCCCGGTGGTGGCGGCGGCGGTGGTGCTTCCCGACGCGGTGGATCTGCCGGGGCTCGACGACTCCAAGCGTGTGCCCCGCGCGCGCCGCGAGGAGCTGGCCCGCCGCGTGCACGAGCAGGCTCTGGCGCTGTGCATTGCCGAGGTGGACGAGGGCGAGATCGACCGCCTCAACATCTTCCAGGCGGGGCTCGAGGCCATGCGCCGGGCGGTGCTCGGCCTGGGTGAGGAGCCGGACCACGTGCTGGTGGACGCCCGCACGATTCCCGGCTTGCGTACGCGCCAGACCGCCATCGTGGGCGGCGATGCGCTGGACGGCTCGATCGCTGCGGCCTCCATCGTGGCCAAGGTCTACCGCGATGCGTGCATGCAACGCCTCGATGCCGTGCACCCGGGCTACGGCTTCGCCCGCCACAAGGGCTACCCCACGCCCGAGCATCTGGCGGCTCTGGGGCGCCTGGGCCCGTCGCCGATCCACCGCCGCAGCTTCGCACCGGTGGCGCAGCACCAATTTCTCTAGGCTGCAGCCATGCCCGTACTCCGTCAGGTTCCCGAGGACTTCGTCGTGGAGGAGATCCCGCTCTACCCGGCCAAGGGCGAGGGCGGGCACACCTTCCTGCTCATCGAGAAACGCGACGTCACCAGCGAGAGTGTGGCGCGCGCATTGGCCCGGGCGGCGCAGGCGGCGCCCCGCGACGTGGGCTACGCGGGCCGCAAGGATCGGCACGCCGTGGCGCGCCAGTGGTTCTCGGCTCCGGGCCTGGACCCGGAGCGGGCCCTGGAGCTGGAGCTTCCCGGGTGCCGGGTGCTCGAGGCGATCCGGCATCCGCACAAGCTGCGCACCGGTCACCTGGCGGGTAACCGCTTCGACCTGCGCGTGCGCGAGGTCTCCCCGGAGACCATCGCCGCCGCGCCCGCTGCCGGCGAAGCGCTGTCGCGCACGGGGCTTCCCAACCGCTTCGGCGTGCAACGCTTCGGCCGGCAGGGCGACAACGCCGAGCGCGGTCGAGCCTTGCTGGCCGGCGGCCGCGTGGATCGGGACCGGCGTGCCGCCCGCTTCTGGCTCTCCGCTCTGCAGGCCGAGGTCTTCAACGCGGTTCTCGACGAGCGCCCGATTCCTCCCGGGCGGCTCGAGCGCGGTGACGTGGCGGTGGTCCACGCCAGCGGCGGGCTCTTCCTGGTGGAGACGTCCGTCCGCGAGCAGCCGCGCGCGGACGCCTTCGAGATCAGCCCCACGGGGCCCATCTTCGGCACCAAGGTCTCGGTCGAGCCCGCCGGCCAGCCGGCCCGGCGCGAACGCGCCGCGATGGCTCGCCTGGGGATTCCCGCGCCGCTGCTGCCGCCTCCGGGCGTGCGTCTCCACGGGACGCGGCGGCCGCTGCGCGTGCAGCCCCGCGAGGTGGAAGTCGAAGCGGACGACGGAGCCTTGCGGCTTCGCTTCGTGCTCCCGTCCGGGTCTTACGCGACGGTCTTCGTGGACGCCCTGCTGGTGGCGGCCGGAGCCGAGCCGGTCCGGGTCGTGGTAGAGTGACCGGCTCCTGACTGGGGCGAGAGCTAGAGGGGAGGACGGCCATGAAGATTGCCAATGACATGACCGAGCTGATCGGAGGCACTCCTCTGGTCCGGCTCAACCGCGTCACGCGGGGGATCGGCGCCGAGGTGGTCGCCAAGCTCGAGAGCCACAACCCGCTGGCGAGCGTGAAGGATCGGATCGGCCTGTCCATGTTCGAGGCGGCCGAGCGCGACGGACAGATCCAGGCGGGCAAGACCGTCATCGTGGAGCCCACCAGCGGCAACACCGGAATCGCCCTGGCCTTCGTGGCCGCGGTGAAGGGCTACGACTGCGTGCTGGTCATGCCGGAGACCATGAGCCCCGAGCGGCGCGGCGTGCTCCGCACCCTGGGCGCCAAGCTGGTGCTGACCGAGGGGCCCAAGGGAATGAAGGGCGCGCTGGCCAAGGCCGACGAGCTGGTAGGGAAGATCCCCAACGCCTTCATGCCCCAGCAGTTCGAGAACCCGGCCAACCCCGAGATCCACCGCACGACCACCGCCGAGGAGATCTGGAACGACACCGACGGCAAGGTGGACGCGTTGGTCGCAGGCGTCGGCACCGGCGGCACCATCACCGGCGTCGCCCAGGTTCTCAAGGAGCGCAAGCCGTCCTTCCAGGCCATCGCCGTCGAGCCCGAAGGCAGCCCGGTGCTTTCGGGCGGCGACCCCGGGCCTCACAAGATCCAGGGCATCGGCGCCGGATTCGTTCCGGGTGTGCTGGACACAGACCTGCTGGACGACATCATCAAGGTCAGCAACGAGCAGTCCTTCGACATGGCGCGCCGCCTGACCCAGGAAGAGGGCATCTTCTGCGGCATCTCCTCCGGCGCCAACGTGACGGCGGCGCTGGAGTACGCGAAGCGCCCGGAGAACGAGGGCAAGCTGGTGGTGGCGATCATTCCCAGCTTCGGCGAGCGCTACCTGACTACGGACCTCTTCGCTCCCTACCAGTATGAGGGCAGCGACGACGTCGGTGCCTGAAGGTGCCGTGGAAGGCCGAGACGGCCCCCGCGTGCTGGCGCACCGGGGGCGGCTTCCCCGCATCCATCCCGAGGCTTGGATCGCTCCCGGCGCGACGCTGATCGGGGACGTGGAGATCGGTGCCGGCTCCAGCGTGTGGTTCGGGTCGGTCGTGCGCGGTGACATCCACTCGATCCGCGTGGGGCAGCGCACCAATCTCCAGGACCACTGCGTGGTGCACGTGACCCGGAATCTCTTTCCGGCACGGATCGGTGACGAGGTGACCGTGGGCCACCGGGCCACGGTGCACGGCTGCACCGTGCACGACGGCGCGCTGGTGGGGATCGGCGCGGTGGTTCTGGACGGCGCCGAGATCGGCGAGGAGGCGCTGGTGGCCGCGGGCGCCGTGGTGCCGCCGGGCCTGGTGGTTCCGCCGCGAACCCTGGTGATGGGGGCCCCGGCGCGGCCGCGTCGCACGCTCAGCGCCGATGAGGTGTCCGAGCAGCGCGCTCGTGCTCTGTGCTACGTCGAAGACGCGCGCGAGTACGCCCGCGCCGAGCAATCATGAGCGACGTCTCCCGACGCGAGGCCAAGAAGGCCTTCCACCGCCGCCGCATCCTCGAGACGGCGCACGACGTCTTCTTCCGCGATGGCTTCGTGGAGGCGAACCTGGACGACATCGCCAAGGGCGCCGGCGTCGCCAAGGGCACCCTCTACCGCTACTTCGACAGCAAGGCCGACCTGTACGTGGCCGTGCTGGCCCATGGCGGCGACATCTTCGCCGAGCGCATGCGCGAAGCGCGGGCCGAGGGCGACGACGCCGTCGATCAGGTCCGGCGCATCGCGCGCTTCTATTTCGAGCACTGGACGGCCAACGAGGAGTACTTCGCGATCTTCTGGGCGATGGAGAACCAGCAGGTGATCGGCGAGCTGACTCCCGAGGCGGTCAAGCAGGTCACCTCGCTGTGGAGCGAGTGCCTGCGGATCCTGGCCGACGCGATCCAGGACGGCGTGGAGCACGGCAGCTTCGCCCCCTGCGACCCCTGGGAGGTGGCCAACATCTTCTGGACCGTGGCCAATGGCTTGATCCGCACCGAGCACCTGGGGGCCCAGCGACGCTTGCGGCGAAGCCGTCTGGACCGGATCTTCCAGGATGCCGTGGAGCTGCTCCTGCGGGGCATGACCGTCCGGACGCCGGAGCCGGACTCCGGGCCGGGTGCTTGACAGCCAACGGCGGATCCGGGACGCTGTAGATTGAAAAGTGACCCCGAGTCACAATTCCCCGAGTCGAACACGGACCGGGAGTGGGAGGGTGAGATGAGCGCAGGGCTAACGGATCGTGTGCGTGCGATCGTGGTCGGCCAGCTGGGCGTGGAGGCCGACGAGGTCACGCCCGAGGCCAGCATTCTGGACGATCTTGGGGCGGATTCCCTCGACGTGGTCGAGCTGGTCATGGCGCTCGAGGAGGAGTTCGACATCGAGGTCCCCGACGACGACGTCGAGGGGATTCGCACCGTGAACGACGTGCAGACCTACGTCGCCTCGCGGGTCAGCGCCTAACGGCTCGAGGCGCGACTCCCGCCTCCGGGCTTGCGGCGCAGGCCCGGCAGGACGTCGAGCCAGATCAAAGCACCCATGCTGACTACCGCGGCCAGGCCGGCGGTGAACATGCGTCCGCGCAGCGCGTCGCGCACGACCTCTCGGCCCGCCTCGGCCGGGTCGGCGTTGGGGGGAAGCTCGCCCCAAGCCTCCAGCATCTCCGGCGCCGCCAGCAGCAGCCCCCAGACCATCAAGCACACGAAGAAGTAGACGATCACCAGGGTGAACCGCGGCTCGAAGCGCGCTTGAGCTGCCATGGCTGCAGCCTAGCAAGGGGCCGGGGGGGGCGGCGTGGCCTGGGTGTCGCCCATCCTTGGCCGGCCGAGGCCCTACGCTCGCCTTCGGCTCGCTGCGCGCGCGGCAGCGCGCTCCGGCGCTTGGCCAAGTGTCGAGGGCCGCGCTTGCGGGCCGCAAGCGCGGAAGTGCCGCAGCCCTGCGCGGGGCTACGCCGGAACCAGCGGGACAGTCCCGTAAGTTCAGCGCTTGCGGGCCGCAGGCGCTGTGCTGCAGCCCATCAGTCAGGGCTACAAGCGGCCTTTCTGCGGAGTGGGCGCCGTCCCCGTGCCACGGCTCCCGACTCGGGCGCGCCCGTCCGGTCTGGCAGCACGGCTGCGTGCTAGCGTACGGGGTTCATGCGGCTCGTCGTCATCGACGCGGCAAACTGCATCTATCGCGCCTTCTTCGCGCTTCCCCCGCTCCGTAGCTCCGGCGGTACGCCGACCAATGCGGTGCTGGG
>JAFDET010000200.1 GCA_019310195.1 Deltaproteobacteria bacterium | reverse complement strand
CGGGCACCACGACCTCGGCGCCGAGCGTCTCCAGCGCCGCGCGGTCGAACGGCCCGAGCGGGGCCTCGTCGGGCCGCCGTCCGGCGTCGCTGAGGGAGAGCGGTGCGTGGCGCCCACGCAGCGTACCGATGAGGGGGCTGTCCGCTTCGAAGGCCGGCGGTACCGCCCGACCCTCGGCGAAGACCGGGGCGTAGCTCTGTTCCGCGGCGGCGTAGACGACGCAGGCTTCCGGCCGGAGCAGACGTTGGAGCCCGTCGCCTGCGCGCTCGGTCAGCTCCCTTATGTCGGCACAGTTGGCAGCAGCTCGGCGATGCCGTGATCGAGGGCGTAGCGTTCCTTGAAGAACACGCGGTCGATCTGGGGGCGAAGCCGCTGGTGGGCCGGGATCGCGACCGCGGCCAGCATCAGCGAGAGGGCGACCTGCCCCGTGCCCGGGTCGATTCCGACCAGGCCGGAGGCCGCCTCGGCGATGCGAGGCACCACGATGAGAGCCCCGGCGCCCAGCACTACGGCGAGCACATTGTAGGAAGCCGCGGCGCTCAGCAGACGGTCGATGTCGAACAGGTTGAAGCGCAGAACCGAAATGACGAGAGAGAGGGGAAGCAGCGGCACGATCCAGAAGCTGGCGAAGAACAGCCAGCCAAGACCGGGATCGAAGACCGACACGCCGGCGGCGATCGCCATCGGAACCACGGCGCAGTACGTGCCAAACACGACCCACTTCATCTGTCGGCGCGCGACCTGTCCGGAGCTCCGGTACTTCTGCGTGGAGACGGCGAGGATCGTGGCAACGCCCAGGGCCACGACTGCCATCCAGAGCGTCTCTCCGATCTTCATCCACCTCGAGAACAGGAAGGGCGCGAACACCCCTTGGGCGGCGAAGAACCACGGCCAGATCCGATGCCAGCGGCCCTCGGGCACGCGGTCGTCCGGGAAGCGGAACGCGAAGCGGAAGGCCAACGGAATCATCACGAATCCGGCAGCGATGAACGTTCCGTACCACGCGTACAGCTCTCGCCCGCTTCCGGCGAAGTTGGCGTTCGGGATGGCCCAGCAGATCGCGAGATAGAAGTAGGCGCGCACCGTGGGTGTCGGCCGCCCGCGCAGGAGAAGGAACAGTGCCGACAGGGCCAGGGCGAACGAAGTGGCCACGATGGGTCGGATGAAGAACACGGGGGGTACCGCGAGCGCGGTCTCGAACCGCTCACCGTCTCTCTCGAAGACCAGCGGGACGCTGAGATCTCCCCTCGTCTCATCCACGGTTCGTGTGACCAAGCCGAGGGTGCCGACGCCGCGGAGGTCCGTGTCGCCCAGGCGGACCAGGCGGTCGCCCGCACGCAGGCCGGCCTCCGCGAGCGGGTCCGACCGATGCAGGAGGCGGGAGAACTCGCCCGTGAGCTCGGGGTAGTGGTCGGCGTCCTCGACCGACAGCCCCAGGCCGACGGTGTATCCCCCGCCCCGGACCTGCGTCCTCACGCCGAGGGCAAAGCACACGACCCAGATCGGCACCAGGATCAGGACCAGCACCCTGTCGAGCGGGGTTAGGCGGCTCAAGCGGGCGACCTCCCGGCGCCTGCCGACCTGGCGGAGCCAAGTCCTACACATTGTATCCCGGCGCTGGCTGGAAGGATCGCCCTATCCGTCGCGGCGGGGCTCGCGCAGCTCCAGGCGCGGGACCGAGACGCGGAAGGTGGTGCCTTGGCCCGGCGTGCTCTCCACCTCGATGCCGCCGCCGCAGCTCTCGGTGATGGAGTGGACGGTGGCCAGGCCGAGGCCCGTGCCGCGCTCGTGCGAACGCGTGCTGAAGAACGGCTCGAAGATGTGCTCCAGGGTGGTGGCGTCCATGCCGGCTCCGTCGTCGCGCAACGCACAGCACGGCCATGGGGCGGCCGTCCACCACCCGGTTCTCGGTGCGCAGCTCGATGCGCCCGGCGCCCTCGATGGCGTCGCGCGCGTTGAGGACCAGGTTCATGACCACCTGCTGAGCCTGGGAGGGATCCATCTTGAAGAGCCAGGCCTCCTGGACCGGCCGCACCTCGAAGCGGATGTTGACGGGAAGCAACCGGGCCAAGAGAGCTTGCACGCCGTCCAGGGCCTGGTTCCAGGTCGTGGGTTGCGGGGACGAGGGCCGGCGACGCGCGAAGTCGAGGAGCTGGCGCACCAGATCGGCGGCGGCGCGACCCGCCTCTCCGATCTCGTCCACCCGCTGCGCCGGCTCGCTGCCGGGCTCCAGGTCCTTGCTCAGCAGCTCTGCGTTGCCAAGCATTGCCGTCAGGATGTTGTTGAAGTCGTGGGCGATGCCGCCGGCCAGGCGGCCCAGGGCGTGCATGGTCTCGGTCTTGCGCAGGCGTTCGCGCAGGCGCTGCTGGGCCTCTTCGGCGACGCGCCGCTCGGTCAGGTCGAACAGTACGTAGAGCAGACGCGCGCCCTGATCGTCGTCGCCGGGCAGGCGGGTGGTGACCACGAAGGCCGAGAAGAGCTCGTCGGTCTTGCGCAGCAGCTCGGTTTCGCGGCTGCGCCGGCCTTCCGGATCCATCGATCCCAGCGAGTCGCCGTGGAGCTCCACGTCGCCGGAGCTGCGCAGGATGCCGGCGGGTCGGCCCAGCACCTCGTCGCGCGCGTAACCGAAGAGGCGCTCCGCGCCCTCGCTGAACTCGAGGATGCGCGCGCCGTCGCCCGGCGCCTCGGCGACCACGAAGCCCACGTCTCGCGCGGCCGCCAGGGTGGCGCGCAGGCGCGCGTCGGTGTCCAGCAGCTCGCGCGTGCGGCGCTCCACCTCGCGTTGCAGCGAGCGCGACCACAGGGCGGAGCCGCCGCCCAGCACGGCCAGGGCCAGGAGACTCGCACCCAGCACCCACAGCACGTGGCCGACGGGAACGCCGGGCGGCTTCAGCACCCCGAACCAGCGGTCGTAGAGGGCGTCGTAGGCGCCGCTGGCCCGCACCCGGGCCAGCCCGTCGTTCAGGCGCAGCAGCAGCGCTTCGCGTCCCGCGGGCACCGCGAAGCGCAGCTCCAACCCCTCCAGCGGGTCGGGCAGGCTGCGCACGTTGCGGATGTCGTGGATGCGGATGAAGTAGAGCGCGGCCGTGTTGAGCACCACGGCGGCGTCGGCTTCACCCGCCGCGAGGCGCAGGATGGCCTGCTCGGCGTTGTCGGCCTCCACCGGCTCCACCGGGATCTGCTCGGCTCGGATCCGCTCCTCGTGGTATCCGCCGCGGTTCACCAGGACGCGCTTGCCCTGCAGGCCGTCGCGCGAGGCGATACCCGCGTCGTCGCGTACGAAGATCGCGTAGTGCGCGGGCGCCGTGTCGACACTGAAATCGAGTCGGCGCTCGCGCTCGGCGGAACGGAACACGCCCGGATTTACGTCGATGCGCCCGGCCTCGAGTCGCTTCAGAATCTCGGCCCAGGGCGCGGTGCGCAGCTCGAGCTCGAGTCCCTCGGCCTCGGCTACGGCGCGCAGCAGGTCCACGTCGAAGCCCGCCGGCTCGCCGCGGGAATCCACGAACTGGTGCGGCGGGTAGGCCTCGTCGATCCACGCCACCACCGGCTCGGCGGCGGCGCTCGCGGCGACTCCCAGCAACGTGCAGGCCAGCACGCCCGACCGCAGGGCTCGGCGGATCTGGGGCCACGAGGTCCATCGCACGAAAGACACAGGCTGCACCGGCTCCCCGAGTGTGCCCCGAACTGCGCCGGCCTCCAAACCCCGGAGCCGGCGCGTGATAGGCTTGCGGCGTGCTGCGTGCGCTGCTCGCCGTGCTCGTTGTGGCCCTACCCTGGGCCGCCGCTGCGCAGGACCTGGAAGCCCGCGCCCGCGCGCTGCACCGGGACGCGATCGTCGTAGACGGCCACAACGACGTGCCGATGCTGCTGCTCGACCTCGGCTTCGACCTGGGAATGGACGGAGCGGCGCCCGACACGACCTCGCCCTGGCCCTGGTTCTTCCTGTCTTGGCTTCCGGGACGGCCGGCGGGCGAGGAGTTGCGCACGGATACGGACCTGGCGCGGATGGAGCGGGGCGGCCTCGACGCGCAGTTCTTCTCCATCTGGGTGGACCCGGACCACTACGACCCGGAGCGGCCCGGCGTCGCGACGGCGCGCGCCCAGGCCATGATCGATGCGGTGCTCGAGCAGGTGCAGCGGCACCCGGAGCGCCTGGCGCTGGCCAAGAGCGCCGAGGACGTGCGGCGCATCGTCGCCTCCGGCCGCCACGCCGCGCTGATGGGGCTGGAGGGCGGCCACGCCATCGAGGACGACCTGGGTACCCTGCGCCGCTACCACGCCCAGGGTGTTCGCTACATGACCCTCACCTGGAGCTTCAGCCACACGTGGGCCGACTCTTCCGGCGACGCGGGCGGGCACGGCGGCCTCACGGAGTTCGGCCGCGACGTCGTGCGCGAGATGAACGACCTGGGCATGCTGGTGGACGTTTCGCACGTGTCGGACCCAACCTTCTGGGATGCGTTGGAGACGTCACGCGCGCCGGTGATCGCGTCGCACTCGTCGGCTCGTTCCATCGCGCCCCATCCCCGCAACCTCAGCGACGACATGCTGCGGGCCGTCGGCGAGAGCGGCGGCGTGGTGATGCTCAACTTCGGCGGAATCTTCCTGGACCCGCGCAAGGTCGGAACCTGGAACCACGTGAAGAACACGCTGCGCTACGGGTTCCCGGTTCCCACCACCCTGGCGATGCTGGCCGACCACGTGGAGCACGTAGCCCGCGTGGCAGGGGTCGATCACGTGGGCCTGGGCTCGGACTTCGACGGAACCCTCTTCCTTCCCGACGACATGAGGACCGTGGAGGACTTCCCCAACCTGACCGTCGAGCTGGCGCGCCGCGGCTGGTCCGACGCGGACCTTCGCAAGCTGCTGGGCGAGAACCTGCTGCGCGTACTGGCCCGGACCCAGGCGCTGGCCTCGGCGCCCGGCGCGCGCTGACGGGGCCGGGCGCGAAGGGGTAGAATCCGCCTCGGCCGGGTCGACCGAGGCATCCCATGGATCTCCAGTACAGCCAGGAGTACGAAGACTTCCGCGAGGAGGTGAAGGCCTTCCTCGCCGAGAGCTGGCCACTCCAAGGCGACGAGGCGAAGCTGTCGCTGGGTGAGCAGAGCTCGCTCTTCCGCGACCGGGCCGTCGCACGCGGCTACCTGGCCCGCTCCATCCCGAAGCAGTACGGCGGCTCGGAGCAGGACGCCGACGTGCTCAAGGCCACCATCATCGGCGAAGAGTTCGCGCGCGTCCGGGCGCCGGGCGAGCTGCGCGGCATCGGACCGTCGATGCTGGTGCCCACGCTGCTGGAGCACGGCACCGAGTGGCAGAAGGAGAAGTTCGTCGCCCCCACCATCAAGGGCGACATCGTCTGGTGCCAGGGCTACAGCGAGCCGGGCAGCGGCAGCGACCTGGCGTCGCTGAAGACCCGGGCGGAGCTGAAGGACGATGAATGGGTGATCAACGGTCAGAAGATCTGGACGACCGGCGCCCAGCGTTCCCAGTGGATGTTCTGCCTGTGCCGGACCGAGCGCGGGGCCCAGAAGCACGCGGGCATCTCCTACATCCTGATCCCCATGGACCAGGAGGGCGTCGAGGTGCGCCCGCTGCGCCAGATGACCGGCGGCTCGGACTTCAACGAGGTGTTCCTGACCGACGCGCGCACGCCCGCCGACCACATCGTGGGCAAGCGCGGCGAGGGCTGGATCGTGTCGCGCTCCACCCTGAAGCACGAGCGCAACATGATCGGCGACGCCCGTCAGACCAAGTTCGTGTTTCAGGGCCTGCTGCGCATGGCGAAGCAGACCGGGCGCCTGGCCGAGCCGGAGATGCGTCAGCGCCTGGCCGAGCTGGAGGGCTACATCCTGGCCCACGAGTACTCGGGCTACCGGCAGCTCACCTGCGCGGCGCGCGGCGAGAACCCGGGCCCCGTCTCGCTGATGAACAAGCTGGTCTCCACCAACATCCATGAGAAGGTGGCGGCCCTGGCCCTGGACCTGGTGGGCGACGCCGCGCTGGTGTCGCCCGGCGAGCAGGGGATGTACCGCGGGCTGCGCGAGGCCTCGGGCTGGGTGACCCACTACATGTACTCCCTGGGCGTTGCCATCGCGGGCGGCACTGCCAACATCCAGCGCAACGTGATCGCCGAGCGCGGCTACGGCCTGCCCCGCGACGCCGCGGCGCAGAGCAGCAAGTAGGGGGTGGGGTGAACTTCGGACTCTCGGAAGAGCAGCAGCTGCTCCAGGACACGGTGGCCCAGTTCCTGGCCAACGAGTGCCCCCTGCCCCGCGTGCGCGAGCTCTACGACGCGGACGAGGCCTACGACCCCACGCTGTGGAAGGGCCTGTGCGAGCTGGGTGTCGCCGGCTTGATGGCGCCCGAGGAGCACGGTGGCGCCGGGCTCGGCATGGTGGACCTGGCGCTGGTGGCCGAGATGCTGGGGCGCGGCGCCTTCCCGGGCCCCTTCCTGGGTCACGCGCTGGCGATCGTGGCGCTGCTCGAGGGCGGGAGCGCTGAGCAGAAGGCGCACTGGCTGCCGCGGCTGGCCGCCGGCGACGCGCTCGGCGCGGTTGCGCTGGGCGAGGAGTCGGGCGCCTGGGCTGCGGAAGACTGGACGCCCGCGATCGAGGGCGACGCCCTGAGCGGCGCCAAGTCCTTCGCGCCGTGCGCCGCCGGTGCGGACGTGCTGGTGGTGGGCGCCGCAGGCGGCGAGCTGGTCCTGGTGGAGGGCGGCGCGGCCGGTGTGACGCTGGAGTCCACGGACTCCCTGGATCGCACGCGACGCATGGATCGCGTGGTCCTTGAGAACGCCGCCTGCGAGCGACTGGCCGACGGCGCGCGCGCTGCGGCGCGGGTGCGCGACGCGGGCCTGGCGCTGCTGGCGGCGGACGCCTTCGGCGGCGCCACGCGGCTGGTGGAGCTGACCGTCGAGTACGCGAAGACCCGCGAGCAGTTCGGTCAGACGATCGCCCACTTCCAAGCGGTGAAGCACCGCCTGGCGGACATGGCCGTCGATGTGGAGCCCGCGCGCGGGCTCTTCTGGTATGCGGCCTACGCCTGGGACGACCTGCCCGACCAGTGCGAGCGCGCCGCGGCCCACGCCAAGGCGCACCTGTGCGACCGCTTCATGGAGATCGCGCGCGATGCAGTGGAGCTGCACGGGGGCATCGGCTTCACCTGGGAGTGCGACGTCCAGTTCTGGTTCAAGCGAGCCATGTTCGACCGCACGTTCCTGGGCGGCCCGGCCGTCCACCGCGAGCGCGCGGCGGCCCTGGGAGGTTGGTAGCCGTGTCGGAGCGACCGTTCCGCGTGTTGGGCCTGCAGCAGATCGCCGTGGGCGGCCTGGACAAGGGCAAGCTGCGCGAGCTGTGGGTGGAGCTGCTGGGCCTGGAGGCCCACGGCAACTTCCGCAGCGAGTCCGAGAACGTGGACGAGGACATCGCCGTGGCCGGCGCCGGGCCCTTCAAGGTCGAGGTGGACCTGATGCAGCCCATCGACCCGGAGAAGCGCCCCAAGGTGCACGACCCGGCGCTGAACCACGTGGGCCTGTGGATCGACGACCTGGCTGCGGCGGTGAGTTGGCTGGAGGGGAAGGGCATGCGCTTCACCCCGGGCGGCATCCGCAAGGGCGCCGCCGGCTACGACGTCTGCTTCATCCATCCCAAGGGCGCCCGATCGGCGGCCAAGGCGTGCTGATCGAGCTGGTCCAGGCGCCGCCCGAGGTGATCGAGGCGTTCTCGAAGCTGGCCGGCGCCGCGGACTAGGAGCGTTGCGTGCAACATGTCGAGGTGACCCACCGCTATGCCGCGCCGCCCCAGGTGGTGTGGGACGTCTACACGGATTACGCACGCTGGAGCGAGTGGGCGGGCACGCCCGGCTCGAAGTTGGTGGTGGCGGGAAGCCCCGACCGGTGGGCGCGGTGCGCGGCTTCGCCGGCGGCATGCGCGAGAAGGTGCTGGAGTTCGAGCCGCCCAAGCGCATGACCTACACCGTGGTGGGCGGCTTCTTCCCGGTGCGCGACCACCTGGGCGAGGTGACCTTCGCGGAAGACGGCGAGGGCACCCGCGTCGTCTGGCGCTGCCGCTTCGAGCCCAAGATCCCGGGGACCGGCGCGCTGATGCAGCGCTTCATCACCTTCTTCTTCACGCGCGGGCTTCGCGGCCTGGAGAAGCGCGGCTTCAGTCGCTGAAGAGCCGGCCGTCCTGCTCGCCGCCGAACGTGGCGTCGATCTCGTCCGCGTTGGGAATCAGCCGGTAGGTCTCTTCGGAGTTGAGCCGGCTGGTGCCGGGGTCCAGCAGGCCGCGGATCCGCTTCCAGACTTCTTCGCTGGGATCGCCTGCGCCCAGGTACGCGAAGATTTCGCGCACCCGCGCGACCTGGCCCTCGGAGTCCACGGCCGCATCGAAGAGGTCTTCGTAGAAGATCTCGTGGAACTCGAGGCGTTTGGCGTCCAAGAACTCCCGGTACTGCTCGACGTCGCCGCGCAGCCAGTCCAGGCGTTGGCGCACGTCGGCGGGGTCCAGCGGCTCCAGCGGCCGCTCGATGCGGCCCTCGTCTCGCTGCCACACGCGGGTCTGGGTGGACATCAGCTCGGAGACCACGGTCTGGAGCCGGTTGCGCCGCGAGAGCAGCACCCGGCGCAGCGGCCGCTCGAGGATCTGGCGGTTGATGCGCTCGGCGTCCCAGGGCCGGGTGCGTCCTTCGGCCGGGCGGCCCGGCATCAGGTGCCGGATTCCGGTGAAGTAGTAGAAGAGGCCGTCCAGGCAGCGGCCCAGGGACGCCGCGTCGCCGGCGTCCTTCAGGTACCGGTAGTGCCCCTTCTTGTCCGTCTTGCGGATGTAGGGGTTGAAGGGCTCGCCCAGGATGCGGATCTCCGGGTGGCAGGC
>JAFDET010000199.1 GCA_019310195.1 Deltaproteobacteria bacterium | reverse complement strand
GGCTCCCGCCGCGATCATCCACGTCAGCCCAACGATGCGAATCGCCTTCTGGAGCATGCCGCCCTCCATGATTCCGTCTCTCTAAGTACCCCCCTGATGACAGTACGTGTCACAGCCTTCCCCGCGGGAAGATCTTTCCCGCGTGCAGCGACAGGCAAGCACCCATCGCCGAGGGGACGGGCTCTGGCCACGACAGGATTCGTACGATGGGCTCTAGCCCTCCTGGGCCGCCCGATCTCGGAGCAGAGCCTGGATGCGGCTCGGGTCGATGGAGATGAAGATGCCCTCGCTCTCGGCGGTGACGGCATCGCCCGCGTGCAGGGTTCCCCGAGCGAAGACCTTGCGTCCGTCGACCCTGTCTACCCAGCACTCCATGCGCAGGTCCGTGTGAATGGGGGTGGGCTTGCAGTAACGAACCTTGAGCGTGCCCGTCATGCCCGGCTGGGCCGAGAGCGACTGCGCGAATCCCAGGGCCTCGTCGAAGGCGGCCGCGATCCAGCCGCCGTGCACGCAGCCGGGCGCGCCTTCGTAGGCCGAGCCGAAGCGCACCCGCCCGTGCACCCGCATGCCTTCCTCGGCGGCCCGCAGCTCCAGCGGAGGTGCCAGTGGGTTGGCGAGGCCGATGACCGGGCTCTGGTCCAGGAAGGCGCCCACGTCGCCGGCGGGAGCCGCCTCCGCGAAGCCCTCGTAGCGGGGGTTGTGCGGATGGGTTTCCAGGTGGGCGGCGTACTCCTCCAGGCGGTCGGCGGCGGCCTTCATCTCCGCCTCGGGCGCGTCGGAGCGCACCAGCCGCTCGATCACCGAGCGCATGGCCCGGGCCAGCCGGCGCCGCTCGCCCCACACGCCGCCGCTCACCTCGGCCTGGGAGGCGTCCCAGTGCGAGAAGCGCTTCCACTTCGGGTCGCCGGACTCTTCGCTCACGCTGCGAACCTCCGCCCCGATCCATAGCGGATGCGCGGGGGCGAGCCCGGCGCGACTACTTGAACTTGACCTTCGGCTTGCCGAGCGGCAGCCCTGCCAGGGGCACAACGGTCGGATTCGTCGTGGTCGGGTGGATCCAGAGCTGAGCCGAGCACAGGACGCTCGCCTTCTTGCCCGCGACCACGACCCGGCCGTTCAGCGGGACCCTCTGCGGGGACCATCTGCGGGGTCGCCATGTTCAGCTCGTTGACTATGAGCGCAAGGGGCTGGCTGGCGAAGATCTTCGTGTGCCCGGGCTCGATATCGTTCGACGAGAGACTGTCGATCTGGAACCCGGCTGGACCAAAGAACTCCACCCGCACGCCCACCGGGTCCTGAGACGAGAGGTTCGTGCAGTACACCACCGTCGCCGCGTCGTTCGGGGCACTGTCGTCGCTGACACCCCCCTGGAATACGTACACGACCTCTTGTCCTTTTCCGGGCGCAGAGGTCAGTGTCGGCTGGGCGCCAGCCTTGCCCGCGAACAGCAGCACGGGGATCGTAACCAGAGCAACGTAAATAGGGCAGCGCATGGCGTAACTCCTTGCGCTGCCCCTGCACTCTTGCCCTCGCTGGAGTACCCGTCAAGTCGCCGGGGAAACCTCGAGTATGGCGTCCAGGTTGGCGCGCACGCGCTCCGGGGGCACGCCCACCGTCGGTGCGTAGAGGATCGGGAGCTCCGTCAGGCCCTTCCACTGCGCCAGCCGATCCGTCACCTCGTCGGGCGTGCAGGCGATGGCGATCTCGTCCACCAGCGCGTCGGGCACGGCCTCGGTCATGGCCTTGAAGTCGCCCTTGCGGAAGGCGGCGCGGCAGGCGTCGCCCACTTCGCGCCAGCCGTGGAACTCGAGGATCGAGTGATACAGCTCGGTGGTGTAGTAGAAGCCGATCTGGCCCTTGGCGTCGCGCAGCGCGGTCTCGCGGTCGTCGGCGATGGACGTGACCACGTAGGGCGCCAGCGCGCAGGCGCCTTCGGGTCGGCCCGCCGCGGACTCGGCCGCGCGCAGACCGGGCAACGTCACCTCGCGATGCCAGCGGCGTGTGGCAATGGGGTGCCCGACCAGCCCGTCGGCGGCGCGGCCGGCCGCGCCGATCATGCCGCGATTCACCGCCGCGACCCAGATCGGGATCGGACCCTTGGGCGCGGCGTGTGAGTACATGGGCACCTTGATGCGCCAGTGCTCTCCCTCCCAGCTGAAACCCATCCCCTTCTGCTCGTGGATCGCCGCGCGCAGCAGCCGCACCAGCTCCACCATGCGCGGCGCCGGCGCCGTGAAGGGCACGTTGTACCAGTCCTGGTTCATGCGCCGGGTGCCGCTGCCCAGGCCCAGGATCATGCGGCCGTCGGACAGGTCGTCCAGGTCCAAGGCGGCGCTGGCGTGAAGCAGCGGGGTGCGGATGAAGGCGTTGGCGATGGCCGTGCCGATGCGCACCCGCGACGTGGCCTGGGCGATGGCCCCCAGGGGCACGAAGCCGTGGCGGTTGAAGAACTCGATGCTGAAGACGGCGTCGAAGCCCGCAGCCTCCGCGCGTACAGCCAGCTCCACATCGGCCGACGCCGAGCCGCCGGTCAGGATCAGTCCTCGCTTCACGATCTCCTCCGCGCCGTCACGCCCCCGTCGCAGCGGAGGACCATCCTAGGACACGCCACCCCGGAGCCCCCATTTTTTTCCGGGAGCCCGTGACCGGATCCGTCACGTCCCCATGGTTTCCTGAAGCTGCCCGGGTCACCCCCCGCCCGGGACCACCCCCGACCGGCCGCGCCGGGGCGCCTCGAGGGCGCCCCGACGCGACCCGGGGAACACGGAGATCGCCGATGCTGACCCGACCCTCGCGAACCCTGACCCGCTGCCTGGTATGCGGCTCCAGCGAGATCCGCACCGACGAGGTCATCGACCACGGAGTCGTGCTCCTGGCCGAGTGCCCGCGCTGCGCCCACCGCTGGACCCACAGCGCCGGTCCGGCGGGCGCGCAAGCGCGGGCTCGCCTGCGGCGGGCGCGGCCCGCGGCCAAGGGCGCCGCAGCCTGACGCCCCCCGCGCCGAGAGGCGTGATAGCGTCCCGACGTGCGCCTGCTGCTGTACACAGGCAAGGGCGGCGTCGGCAAGACGACGACGGCAGCCGCCACGGCGGTCTGTGCCGCGCGGCGTGGCCTGCGCACGCTCGTCGCATCCACCGACGCAGCCCACAGCCTGGGCGACGTCCTGGCCATCCGCCTCGGCGCCGAGCCCCAGCAGGTGGAGGACCGGCTGCACGCCGTCGAGATCGACGCGCGCGCCGAGGTCGAACGCCACTGGGGCCGCATCCGCGACTACCTGGTGGCGGTGCTCCGCTACCAGGGCATCGAGGACATGGTGGCCGAAGAGCTGGCCCTGCTGCCGGGCGCCGAGGAGATCACCACCCTGCTGGGCGCCGAGGGCTGGCTGCGCTCCGGCGACTACGACCTGGTGGTGCTGGACTGCGCCCCGACGGGGGCGACCCTGCGCATGGTCACGCTGCCGGACGTCGCCCATGGGGCGCTGCGCATCCTGCTGCGGGTGCAGGGCGCGTTGGCCGCCGTCGTGACGCCGGCGGCGCGGGCGCTGGTGCCGGTGCCACTGCCGGACCGCCACGTCTTCCAGGACGCGGACCGGCTGCTCTACCGGCGCCTGCGCCGGCTGCGCCGGCGCCTGCTGGACCCGTCCACCAGCGTGCGACTGGTGGTGACGCCCGAGCGCATGGTGATCGACGAGGCGCGCCGCACCTGGACCGACCTGTCGCTCTTCGAGCTGCCCTGCGACGCCGTGGTGATGAACCGGCTGCTGCCCGAGGCCGCCGTCTCCGAGGCCTTCTTCGCCGACTGGGGGCGCCTGCAGGACGAGCGTCTGCGCGAGGTCGCAGCGCTCTTCGCCCCGCTACCGGTGCTGCCCGCGCCGCTGCAGGACGACGAGGTCATCGGCCTCGAGCGCCTGGCCGCCCACGGCGAACAGCTCTTCGCCGAGCACGACCCGGCGGCCGTACTGTCCCCGCCCTCGCAAGCGGTCTTCGAGCGCGACGACGACGGCTACGCCCTGTGCCTGCCACTCCCCGGCGCAGACCCGGCGCTGCTGGACGTAGCCAAGGTGGACGACGAGCTGCTGGTCCGGGCGGGCCCGCTGCGCCGCTCGCTGCGCCTGCCGCGCCGCATCGCTCCCCTGGATCTGGCCGCGGCTCGCCTGGACGGGGACCAGCTGCGCGTGCGCTTCGCCCGGGGCGCCGACTGATGCGGGTGCTGCTGCTCACGGGCAAGGGCGGTGTGGGCAAGACGAGCCTGGCCGCGGCGACGGCGATGCACGCCGCCCAGCAGGGCCGGCGCACCTTCCTGCTCTCCACCGACTCGGCTCACAGCCTGGGAGACGCCTTCGCGCGCCGCATCGGCGCGCGCCCGGTAGAGGTGGCGCCGCGCCTGGTGGCCCAGGAGGTGGGCGTCCTGGACGAGCTGGATCGCGCCTGGTCCGAGATCCAGGAGTGGCTGCGGGAGCTGCTGCGCGAGGAGACATCCGAGCTGGTGGCCGAAGAGCTGCTGGTCTTCCCCGGCATGGAGGAGCTGGTCTCGCTGCGCGCGGTGCGCGAGGTCGAGGCCACCGGCGACTTCGACCTGTGCGTCGTGGACTGCGCTCCCACCGGCGACACGCTGCGCATGCTGCGCTTCCCCGACGCGCTGCGCCTGTTCATGGAGAACTTCTGGGAGATCAAGCGGCGCGGCGTGCGCGCCCTACGGCCCATCGTGAACCGCATCCTGCCCGGGAAGCTGATTCCCGAGGAGAAGTTCTTCGACGCCTTCGAGCGCCTCTACCGCGAGGTGGAGGACGTGCGCCAGATCCTGCTGGACGGCGACCGCACCACCGCGCGCCTGGTGGTGAACCCGGCGCGGGTGGTCGTGGAGGAGACGCGCCGTTCGTTCGCGTACCTGTCGCTCTACGGGGTGGCCACGGACGCGGTGCTGGTGAACCGAGTGCTGCCCGACGTCGCCGCCGGCGGCTACTTCGCACGCTGGGCCCAGCGACAGGACGAGGAGCTGGCGGAGATCCGGGCCTCGTTTCCGGTGCCGCTCCTCTACGCGCCGTTGCGGCCGCACGAAGTGCTGGGCGCCGAGGCCCTGGGCGCGCTGGGCGCCGAGCTCTACGGCGACCGCGACCCCGCGGCGCTCTTCACCCGCGCGCGACCGATCCGACTGCGCAAGCGCGGCCAGCACGCGCTGCTGGAGATCGACCTGCCGGGCGCCAGCAAGGAAGAGCTGCGGGTGACGCGGAACGGCGAGCGCCTGCTGGTTCGCGTGCGCGACGCCGAACGCGTGGTGACCCTGCCGGCCTCCCTGACGGGCCGCGAGATCACCAGCGCCCGGCTCGAAGACGGGGTTCTCGAGGTGAGCTTCGCGCCGTGAACCGACGCGATGCGCGGCGCATCGTATCGCTGGTGCCGTGCCTCAGCGAAGCGCTGTTCGCCCTGAGCCTGGGCGAGCGGCTGGTGGGCGTCACCGACTGGTGCGTGCATCCCGCGAACGGCGTGGCGGCCCTGCCCAAGGTGGGCGGCACCAAGGACACGGACGTGGACGCGGTGGTCGCCCTGGCCCCGGACCTGGTGATCGCCAACCACGAGGAGAACACCCGGCGCACCGTGGAGCGCCTACGCGGCGCCGGGATCGACGTGTGGGTGACCTACCCGCGCACGGTGCACGAGGCCGCGGCGCTGCTGGGCCAGCTGGCGGACCTGGGCGCCCCGGCCGAGGCGCGCGCGGCCCTGCTGGCACCGCTGGATGAGGCGCTTCGCCACGCCGAGACGCAGGGGCCCGCGCGCCGGACGCGCGTCTTCTGCCCGATCTGGCGCGACCCGTGGATGAGCGTGGGCGGCGACACCTACATCCACGACCTGCTCGCGCTGTGCGGCGGGCGCAACGTCTTCGCCCAGTGGGGCGACCGGCGCTATCCGCGAGTGACCCTGGACGACGTGGCCCGGGCGGCGCCGGAGGTGATCCTGCTGCCCGACGAGCCCTACCCGTTCGGGCCCGCCGACGCCGCGGAGCTGGCGACGCTTCCCGTCCCGGCGGCGCGCGACGGGCGAATCCACTGCATCGACGGCACCCTGGTGTCGTGGTACGGTCCGCGCATCCAGCGGGCGATCCTAGAAGTGCGCCCCCTCCTCGCACCCTCTCCCCCCGCCGCCCCGCAAGTGCGCCGGTCAACGGCCTAGGAGAGAGTGAACATGCGACGCGTCTTCGTCCCGGTCCTGTTGGTGGCCGTGCTGGTCGCCGCGCGCGCGGATGCCACCCGCGTGGTCGACGTCCGCGTGGGAGCCCACAAGGGCTACACGCGCGTGGTGCTGGAACTGGATGGACCCAGCGAATACCGCATCCGCAGTCAGTCGCTGCCATCGGGCGGCGGCAGCGTCGCCGAGCTGACGGTCGAGCTGGACTCGGCCACGGGCGCCTTCGCCCTGGGCGGACGCCGGGGCCTGGTGCAGTCCGTGCGCGTGAAGCCCAAGGGCAAGGGAGCCGTGGCGCTGATCCGGCTGACCGTGGACGCGCCGCGTGTCGCGGACATGACGCTGAAGGGCCCCCATCGGATCGTGATCGACGTGCGTCCGCCGGCCAAGAAGGCAGCCGCGCCCAAGGCCGCGCCGCCTCCGCCGCCCAAGCCCAAGCCGGCTCCGAAGCGGGTGGCCCAGGCGCCGCAGAAGCCGCCGGCTCCGCCCCCGGCCTCGCCGCTCACGACCCCTCCGCCGAAGCCGCTGGCGGGTGCCGCCCCGCCCCGGGGCCCCGACGCTCCTCCCGGCACCGAAGGTCCCCAGGGAGAGCCCGCGCCCCTGGGCGCCCGGGCACCCCGGGCTCCGGCGAAGCCCCGCCCGCAGGCGCCCGTGCCGCGCCGGCCCGAGCCGTCGGCGGCCGAGGAGGACGACTCCGGGTTCGGGATGCTGCCCATCGCGGCCATCGTGGCGGCCCTGCTGGCCGTCTGGTTCTTCCTGCGCCGGCGCGCCCAGGCCTCGGACCAGGAGATCCGCGACACCCTGCCCGACTTCCCTCCGCTGGACGGCCTGGACACCCAGGAGCCCGCGGACGCGGTGACGATCTCGGAGGCCGACCTGGCCGGGCCCGGCGACGGCGACGAGCCGGAGGTCACGGCG
>JAFDET010000198.1 GCA_019310195.1 Deltaproteobacteria bacterium | reverse complement strand
CGGGGCCGATGGCCGCTACCAGGACGAGCGCCACGTCTACGCGCGCAGCGGCGAGCCGTGCCGGAAGTGCTCGGCGCCGATCCGGCGCGTGGTCATCGGGCAGCGCTCCGCCCATTACTGCCCGGGCTGCCAGCGTTAGGAGCCTGACCCAAGATGGAGCACACGGTACGGACGCCGATCCATCCGCGCTGGCTGCGTTGCGCTCCTTGCGCCGTAGCTACGGCGATGGCTCCGTCGCGCGCCTTGCCGGCGCGGCGTCTCGACGCCCGGGCCGGCGCACCCCATCTTGGGTCGGACTCCTAGCCATGCTGTCGCTGCGCGAGCTGGAGCGGGCGGTCCGGATCCTGGATGCCGAGGCATGCGGAGCGCGGGTGGAGAAGATCGTGCAGCCCGACGAGTCGCGACTGGTTCTCTCGCTGCGCGACGCGGGCCACGTCCTGGTCTCGTGTCGCCCGGGCTCGGCCCGGCTCTCGCGTCTGGCCGAGCGCCCCCAGGGCCAGCGCACACCGCCGGCGTTCCTGGCGTTCCTTCGCAAGCGCGTGGGTCGCGCCACGCTGAGGGGCATCCGTCTGGTGGGGGGCGATCGGCAGGTCGCCCTCACCTTGGCGGCCAAGGAAGGCGAGCTGGACCTGGTGCTCTCGATCCTGGGGCCGCGCAGCAACGTCTATCTGCTGGACGCCGACGGCATCCTGCTCCAGTCCCTGCGGCCCCTGGCGCGCACGCGGCGCACCCTGGCCCTGGGCGAGGCGTGGCGCAATCCCGATACGCCGGCCCCGGCGCGCGGCGAGGACCGCTTCGCCCAGGTGGCGGACGGGGGCTTCTTCGAGGCGCTGGAGGCGCACTACGCCGGCCTCGAAGAGGGCGAGGAGGCCGAGGACCACGCCCGGCGTCTGGGCCAGGCGCTGAGCCGGGAGCGCAAGGCTCTGGAACGGCGGCTTGCGGCGTTGCGCCGCGACCTGGAAGCCGCCGGCGAGGCCGAGGGCCTGCGCCGCCAGGGCGAGCTGCTGAAGGCCGCGCTCGATCGGGTCGAGCCGGGGGCGGACGCGGTGCGCGTCCAGGACTTCGAGACCGGGGAGGAGGTCGAGATCCCGCTCGACCCGTCGCGATCACCCCGCGAGAACATGGCCGCTCGCTGGAGCCCGTAACCGCCCAGCTCGGCGAGGTGGAGGCGCGGCTGGCCGAGAACGCAGAGCTGGCGGCGGCGCTGGAGGCGCGGAGCGGGGATGCGGCCGCCCTGGCCGCCCTGGCGGAGCGCCCGGACGCCCGGCGCCTGCTGGCCCGCTACGCCCCGCGGCCTCCCCCTCAAACGCGTCGGCGACGCGAGACGGGGCCGTCGGCCCGCTTGCGTCCCCGCCGTTACGCGGCCAGCGGCGGGCTGGAGATCTGGGTCGGGCGCAGCGACGAGGGCAACGACCACTTGACCATGCGTCTGGCGCGGGGAAAGGACCTCTTCCTGCACCTGGAGGGGTCGCCGGGCAGCCACGTGATCCTGCGCACCGAAGGGCGCGACGACCCTCCCTCCGAGGCGCTGCTCGAGGCCGCGGAGCTGGCCGTCCACTTCTCCAAGCACCGCAAGGTGACCCGAGCCGACATCCACGTGGTGCCCGTCAAGAACATCTCGAAGCCGCGGGGAGCCAAGCCGGGCTTGGTCTATGTGACCGGTGGGCGCAGCCTGCGCCTGCGGCGGGAGCCGGCGCGGCTCAAGCGCGTCCTCGACGCGCGCATCGACGATGCCGACGCCTGAGGGCGCGGGCGCCAGAAGGGCGTCTGAAGCCGCTCGAATCCTTCCGCCGCGCGTCGGGTTCTCTTCCATCGGGTACAGTGAGAGCCCCGGTTCCACGGGGGCGGGAGACGCGGGTGCTCTTCGACGGGGTTGTGCTGCTGGCGGGCTTCGTGCTGCTGGTGGGCGGGGCGGAAGCCCTGGTCCGCGGCGGGTCGGGCCTGGCACGCGACCTGGGCGTCTCGCCCATGGTGGTGGGGCTCACGGTCGTCGCCTTCGGAACCAGCGCGCCGGAGCTGGCCGTGAACCTGGACGCCTCGCTGCGCGGTCGGGGCGAGCTTTCCTTCGGCAACATCATCGGCTCCAACATCGCGAACATCGGCCTGGTCATCGGGACCTTCGCCTTCCTGCGTCCCATTCCGGTAGAGGGCACCATCATCCGGCGCGAGGTGCCGATGATGATCTTTGCCACCCTGGCGGTAGGGGTCATGGCCCTCACCTCGTTGGGGGCGGGCGCCGCGACCGGCTACGGGCGCGCCGACGGATTGCTGCTGCTGCTGCTCTTCACGGTCTTCATCTACTACACGGTGGCAGACGTCTTCCGGCAGCGCGGCGCCGATCCCTTCGTGGTGCAGACCGGCCTCAGCACACCCAGCCGATTCTGGGGCTCGCTGCGGCTCAACGTGGCCATGACCCTGGTGGGTCTGGTCACGCTGGTGGGAGGGGCCGAGCTCACGGTTTACGCCGCCGTGGGCCTGGCCGAGGCCTTCGACGTGCCGCAGGTGCTGATCGGCCTGACCGTGGTCGCGTTGGGCACCAGCCTGCCCGAGCTCGTCACCGGTGTGATCGCCGCGCTGCGCGAGCAGACCGACCTGGCCGTCGGCAACATCGTCGGCTCGAACATCTTCAACCTGCTCTTCATCCTGGGTCTGTCGTCGATGGTCCGGCCGATCCCGATTCCCGCCGGCGGCATCTGGGACCTGGTGGTGCTGACACTGCTGTCGCTGCTCCTGCTCTTCATGTGCCTCAGCCACCGCCAACAGATCATTCGCCGCGAGGCGGTGGTGCTTTTGCTGATCTACGTGGTGTACATCGGCGCGCGCGCCATGCTCTAGGAGGAACTGGGATGCTCCGGCCGTGTCTCGTCTCGCTCGTCGTTGCCGCCGGTCTGGCGCTGGGCTGCAGCCGCCCGCCGCCGGTGGTCAACGTCCCGGCGCAGCCCTGCGAGTGCAATTGCGCCTTCCGCGCGGTGGCGCCCCAGGTGGGCAAGGGCTGCTGGGTCCAGAACGACGTGCTGATCTGTCCGCTGGTGAAGCGCACCCTGGAGATCGAGCCCGCCTACCCCGACGCCGACCCCCGCTGCGAGAAGCAGGAGGACGGGACGTTGAGGTGCGAGGTAAGTCCGTAGCCCCACCCGAGGTCGATTGGGCGCCGAGCTTGCGGCCCGCAAGCCCGAGCCGGCGGAGAGCGCGTTGGCTCGGCGGCCCGACGAGGGCGCGCAGTGAGCCGAAGGCGAACGTAGGGGCTCGGCCGCCTAAGGATGGCGTCTCCGGAGGTAGAGGCGGATGAGCGCTGGCAGGACGAGCAGGTTGCAGGCCAGGGTCAGGAGCATGCCCACCACCAGCAGCACGCCCAGGTCCGAGAGGCCCCGGTGGGACGAGAACGCCAGGCTGCCGAAGCTGGTGACGGTGGTCAGCGCGCTGTAGAAGACCGCGCGCGCGGTGTGGGTGGCGGCCAGCCCTCCCGGCGGATCCTCGGCGTGGCGATGCAGGCTGCGGTGCACCAGGTGGATGCCGCTGTCGACGCCCATGCCCAGAAGCAGCGGGATCACGATCACGTTGCTGAAGTTGAAGGGCATGCCCACCAGCACCATGAACGAGCAGGTCAGCGCCGCTCCCAGGCACAGCGGCGCCAGGGCCAGACCCACCTCCAGCGGCCGCCGCCACAGGGCGAGCAGCAACAGAGTCACCAGGCCCAGCGAGATGCTGAGCGCCTGACGCAGGGACGAGGAAGTGGCGCGGCTGAACTCCACGATGTGGGCGGCCAGGCCGGTGGCCTCGGGCGAGATGCGCTGCACGGCGTCGACGAAGATCTCCAGCGATCCCGGCTCGGAGAGGTTGGCGCTGGGGAAGACCTGGACCCGGGCGCTTCCGTCCTCAGCCAGCATGCGGCGGGTGATCTCCGCCGGCAGATCCTCCCGGCCGAAGGGCTGCGGGCGCGTGGCCTGGCGCAGGCGCTCCAGCTGGGCCGGCAGCCCGCCCAGCAGGATCTCCTCCAGGCTCTTCAAGGCCGCTTCCTGCTCCGGGTCGCTCTCCACCCGGACCAGGAACTCCGCCAGCCGATCGCGCAACCGGACGGCGCTGGCGGCGAAGGGGGAAGGCGACGACTCCAGCCACTCGCGCCGGCCGAGGAAGTCGTGGAGCTCGCGCAGTGCGGCGATCTGCTCCTCCGCCGGCAGGCGCTCCCCCGAGGACTCGCCCGCTGGGACATCGAGCATGTACGCCAGGTCCTCGATGATCGCGAGCTTCTCTTCCTGATCCGCCGGGATGTAGTCGGCCAGGGTTACGGCCCGGTCCACCTCCGGCAGCTCGCGCAGGCGCGCGGACAGCGCCTGCGCCGCGTCCAGGTCCGGCGCCAGCAAGTCCACCTGCCAGGGCGTGGTCTGGGCGCGGGCCAAGAGGTCCTCGAAAGCCTGGACCGACTCGGTCCCCGGATCGCGCATCTTCACGACGTTCGACTGGAAGCTCACCTGCGGAACCAGCCACACGCACCCGGCCAGCAGCAGCAGCGCCACGCCCAAGGTGGGCACGGGCCGGCGCTCGGCCACGCCCAGTACCGCCAGCCCGGAGCGCCCCTCCTCGCGAGGCCAGTCGTCCTTGCCCCGGACCCAGAGCTCGATCAGGGTGGGGAAGAGCGTCACGGTCAGGAAGAAGATCACGAACATCCCTACGCCCGCGATCAGTCCCAGCTCGGCGACGCCGCGGAACTGCGTGGGGGCGAAGGCGAAGAAGCCGATGGCGGTGGTCACCGTGCAGATGGTCAGGGCGGCGCCCACACCTTCCAGCGACGAGCCCAGGGCTTCCCGGTGCGCCAGCCCGCGCCGGCGCAGCTCCTCGTAGTGGACCGCCGTGTGAATCGCGAAGTCGATGCCCAGCCCCACGAAGAGCACGGCGAAGGCGATGGAGACCAGGTTCAGCCGCCCGACGGCCACGGCGGCGAAGGCGGCCGTCCAGATCAGGCCCACCACCAGGTTGGTGATCGACGCGAAGACCAGCCGCCACGAGCGCAGCGACGCATAGAGCAGCCCGGCGATGAACACGATGGAGAAGGAGCCCGCCACCAGGACGTCCCAAATCAGGTTGGACATCTCCTCGTAGCTGAGGGCCGGGTTGCCGGTGACGCGCACGCTGACGCCGCGCTCGGGGGTCAGGCCTTCCTCCACCGCAGCCGCCCGGATCGCTTCCACCGGCTCGGCTGCGGCGAACACCTTCTCGTAGTCCAGCACGGGCTCCGCCACGATCACCCGGCGCGGGTCCGGGTCCAGCGCGGACCCCATCAACACCACGTCCTCCCAGGAGACCCGCACGGGGTGCTCTTCGTAGGCCGCCACGGTGGCGTGGCCGATGCGGTCGAAGATCGCGGCCCAGTCCCGGGTCTCGCTGTTCTCCTGCTCCAGTCCCAGGCGCACGATGCGCGCCAGGTTGGAGATGCTGGGATCCCGTGTCAGCTCGGCCAGGATGGGCTGCACCTCGGCAACCCGATCGACCAGGCCCTCCAGCTCCTCGGGGCTGCGGTAGAGCAGGCCGTTGCGCTCGAAGAAGCTTCCGGCGCCTGGAACGACGACCTCACGGAACTGCACTCGATCCGCGTCGAGCCGCGCGGCCAGGGTGTCGGCGGCCTCGCGCGCCTGCTCCGGGGTCTGTGCGTCGATGACGATGAGGAGCGAGTCATCCAGGGTGGGGAAGTGGCGCGCGAAGTCCTCCCAGGTGCGCCGGAAGGGCACGTCCTCGGACATCATCAGCTTGTAGTCGGTGTTGATGCCGAGGTGGGTGGCGGCGTAGACGCCGAGGACCAGCGTTACGGCACCCAGAAGTCCCGCCACGGTGCCCGGGCGACGGGTCGTGAAATCGACCCAGCGGCGCAGTGCCTGCCCGATGCGGGTCTCGAGAGGGGTCACGCCCAAGAGGGTATCGCAGGGGAGGGCGCATCCCCGGGCGCCCGCCGGACTTTGCCGGCGGGCGCCTCGTGGGAACGGTGGGAGCGTCTAGCGCTGAGCGCGGCGCCGGAGCGCCGCCAGCGCGGCGAACGGAGCCAGGAGCATCAGGCTCGACGGCTCGGGAACCACGCTGAATGCCGACACGCTGCCATTTTGGGAGAAGGCGTTGCCGGCGCTGGTCAGACCCGCGTCCTTGATCTGGACCTTTTCCTTCACGGTGAGGCTCGAGACCCCGTCGAAGCCAGCGAAGTTGGTCTCGCCGACCTTGGCCTTGATCTTGGCCAGCTTCTTCTTGCCCGCTCGGACGTCCTTCTTGGCCTTGCTCTTGCCCGGGGCGCCGAGCAGCGCAAGGCTGACACCGTTGAGGTCGGCCGTGCCGGTGGCCGAGTACTCGAGGGTCATCTTGCCCTTGGTGGCGCCGGACATGTCGACCATGAAGCCGTCCGAGACCACGGTCACGTCGTAGGTCGACAAGTCCGTGTTGGCCTTGCCGCCCTTCACCTTTACCGAGAACCCGGAGAACGTGATCGTTCCGTCTCCGGAGTCGAAGCTGGCCCCATTCGCCAGATCCAGGAGAGACAGCGCCGACGACGGCTGTGCGATCCCCAGGGCCAGGCAGAGGCCTGCTCCCAACATCAACATCCTTGCTGCCAACCGCATCGAAGTCCCTTTCACGCCCCTGGGGAGCGGATGTGGTCCCGGGCAAGGGGCCCGGGGCCAGCGTTCGTGCAGTAAGTGGCGGTGACTGGCGAGAAATCGCAGCAGGGGGGGAGATTTTCCGCTCCGAGGTGCGTTTCCTCGAGTACGGGCCCCGCGGGGGCGGCTCAGGCGGCGCCGAGCCTGGCCAGGCGGGATCCCACCTCACCCAGGAGCGCTTCCAGGACCGAGCGGGGTCGGACCATCACGCTGGGCTCGCGGATCCGGTCGGACTCGGCGATGCGGATCAGGTCCAGGCCTCCGACGTCGCGATCTCCCACCTGTGGGCGGAAGATCAGCGCGTGGATCGGCTCGCGGCCCTCGAAGGGCTTGAAGCGCACCGGGCTGTGGGGCACCGGGTCCTATTCAAACGCGGCGGTCCTGGCCTCCAGGTCCCGGGTTTCCGCCGCCTCCCGGAAGACAGCTGCCTGGCCCACCGCCGCCTCAGCCCCGATCGGCGCGCTCCTGGAACTCGTCGACGTCGCGGCGCTTCAGGTAGGCGATCAGCGCGGCGTAGAAGAGCGGGCCCATCAGCAGCCAGGGGATCTGGCCCTGGAGCGTGATCGTGCGGTCCCGGAACTCGAACAGGGTGGGGTTGAACCACGGTCCGGTGGGGGCGAGGGGCGCCCAGGAGATCGGTTTTCCGACGGCGAGCTGGTCGTGGTAGAGGAACATCTCGACGAACACGTTCTGGCCGATGAACCAGGCCAGCAGCAGGGCGAAGGCGCCCCAGTGCCAGCGTCGGAAGACGCCCCCGTTGCGACCGAACGCCCGCCACACCAGGAGCAGGCCGCCCAGGCAGATGGAGCCGGCGTCGGCCAGCGAGTTGAGCAGCCAGTTCACGTGGGTCGGAATCATGGCGTTCAGGGGGGCTGCGCGGCGCAGGTGCACCGGCTCACCGGCAACCCAGCCATAGGTGAACCACAGCTCCCAGCCCAGGGCGCACACGACGAAGCTGGCCACGTAGACGACGGGAACCCAGGCCGGAATCTTCCGGCGCAGGCGCAGGATCGGAATCAGGATCAGCGGGCCGAGCGAGCTGACGTAGACGATCGTGGCGACCCGGATGTGCTCGAGGGTGGCCCCGTCCATCAGTCATTCCCCTGTGCTTCGGCCCGCGCCTGAAGGGCGAGGCTCATGGACTCGAATCCGGCGGCCAGTCTGTGGCCGAGAAGAAGCGAGACCAGCGGCGCCAGCCAGCCGTCCAGCTCGAAGCGCGACACGTACTCCGCGCGCTCGGGGGTCAACGCGGTCACCTCGTGGGAACGGCGGCTGGTCAGCGCGCCCAGCGCCGACACCGGGATCCCGTAGCACAAGCGGCGGCCCGGCTCGTGAGCCAGGATCCGCTCCGTCTGGCGCTGGGCCAGGCCAGGCAGGACCCGCACGCGCATGCGAATCGGGTCGCCGACGGCCAGGGTCGACGAGCACGCGACGATGAAGGGGTTCCATTCCGGGTAGCAATCCAGGTTGGAGATCACCTCCCATACCGTCTGAGCCGGCGCGTCGATCCGGAGGCGATGTTCGATGACCAGCGGCACGGCGCTCCCGTCAGGCTCGGCGGGGTTCCAGCGGAAGGGCCATGTGGACCTCGCGGCGCAGTGCCAGCCAGTCCTCCACGTCCTCTTTGCGCAGCAGGCGGATCATGCGGCGCCTCGTCTAGAGCTTCTCGGGCGCGCTCATTTCGAAGGCGAGTCGCCCCATCCAGGCGGAGAGCAGGGGGCGCTTGGGAAGCCCCAGGCTGCGAAGCTCGTCGGCGACGGGATGGTCGCCGAGGCTGAGCCGGCCGTCGCCGAGGCGGACTCCGAGATCCCGGAACTCTTGGGTCAGATGGCTGACGTGGGGCGCTCCTTCGAAGAGCGAGTAGACAGGCGTGGGTGACGGACGCTGGTGGCGAGAGCCCTGCGCCCGAACCGAGTAGCGGAGCACCTCGCGCCCGTCCTTGTGAAGCGCCCAGCCGGCCCGCCCGCCGGAGAGATCGAAGCGGATGTCTTCGAGGGTCTTCGGGAACCCCCACATGCGGATGCCGGCATCGCGCGCCAGCGTGCTCGTCACGGGAAGCCGCCAGGTGTGGCTGGGCGCCTGGCTGCGCACGATGTCCCACCCGTTCGACAGGTAGGGGAGCCGTCGGCTGCCGCCGAGCGCCTTCACGAACAGGGCCAGTGAGATCTCTTCATAGGCGCCGCAGTCCGAGTCGGTGTAGTGCACGCAGGTCAGGGTGAAGGCAGCCCGGCCCGGCAGGAACTCCGCCACCTGGAAGCCGCTCTGGGCGATCAGGGTATTGGCGGAGCGTGCGGGCACCAGGAAGAGCCCCAGCGCCGACGATCCGTCGCGGTAGAAGCTGGGGTAGCCGAGGGTCTGCCCCTCGATCTCGAAGGTTCGTGTATCGGAGCTCATGCGCGTCGTCTCCGTGAGCTGCGAACGTATCGTCCTGGAGCGCTCGCCGCCCGGGAGCGGCTCCCCTGCCCACCACTCCCACTTTCGGCATCAAGCTCCAGGTGGCGCGCTGGGTATCGGCCAGAAGCTCGAAGCGGAAGCCCCAGGCCTCGCGCAACGGCCCGCAAGGGTGTCGCTCGTCACGCCAGCCCGTTTACGACGATCAGCGTTCCGGGCGCCGATTCCAGCCGCAACGGAAGGATCGCCTGATAGCCCTCCGAGTCGTACCAGGCGCGAAAGACCTCGTGCGACGGGAACTCCAGGATCACCGTGCGCGGATGGGCGATCTCGCCCTCCACGACCTCGGGCGTCTCGTCGAAGGCGAGTACGCGTCCGCCACCCGCCTGGATCGTGGGAAGCGCCTTGCCCACGTACTCGGTGAGCCTCTCGCGGTCGTCGATCCGGCTCTGCGCGACGACATATACGGACATCCATGATCTCCTTCTTCTGTGCGGCGTTCCGTCTCAGGTCTGGCTGAGGACGCGGGGCATCTTCGGCGCGTTGCGCGAGGTGGAAAGCAGCGTGTAGGTGTCTCCGTCGAGACAGTATGTTGCGATGTGGTCGGCTTCCGAAGCCCCGGCAACCGAGAAGACGAACTGGAAGCGCGGGTAGCCGACTTCGTCCGGAGTCGGCTCGACCTCCGTGAAGAGCAGGCCGTTGCGATGCCCGAGCTGGTGGATCCGCCATTCCAGGCCGGGGTTGTCCGGAGTTGGGCTTCTGCGATCTCGGTGATGTTCGACTTCGGCTGGGTCGAGGGGCCGCGAAGGGCCGAGGGGCCGGCTCTTCCGAGCTCGCCCGATTGCGATGGCCGCGATCACGACGAGCGCAAGCAGCGCAACGACTACCATGCCGCCGTTCATGCCGCGGGCGCCGCTTCTGCGTCGTACAGGCCGGGCAGGAAGCCCGCGAGGGTCGTCATCTCTTCGTGGCAATGGACCAGCAGCGAGCGACCCCCGGTCATGCGAGCCAGGCTCCGGCGAACCGGCGAGAAGTTCCCGATCGCTTCGACCACGCGAGACCCGTTCCGGGGCCGGACGTAGCCCAGCCAGAAGCGGGAATGGAGCTCGCAGCCCCAAGGTCGCGGAAGGGCCAGGTGGACCATGCGGCCCAGATCGATCGGACGCTCGAGCAGGCCGGGGCGCCCACATGGGTGCCCGGCCGTTTGTCCTCCCACGACATCCAGACGGGGTCCCGCGGATGCCATCTCTTGTAGTGCTCGGTCGTCTGCATGTACTCGCCGAACCACCACTCGATCATCCTGGGCGAGACCCAGGCATCCGCGTAAGGACGGCCACGTGGAGAACTCCGTTCTCCAGGCGCTCGACGCCGCTGGCGTAGGCGAGCTTCTCGGGCGAAAGCAGCGCAGGAAGCTGTTCGAACTGCATGTCTTCCCACCGGATCGACCTGGCGCTCAGCGATTGGGCCGATCCGAGCCGCCGACGGGCGCCAGGCCAGGCCCCCAGCCTATCAGGGCCCGGGCCGGGCTGGCCAGCTTCGGCGGCCTGCCAGCGGCGGGTGTAAGCTGGGAGGATGAACCGAGGACTTCACCACGTAGGTCTCGCCACCCACGATATGGAGCGCACGCTGGAGTTCTACGAGGGCGTGCTGGGCTTTCCCGCGGTTGTCTGCGAGATGGTCCAGCCGGAGGCCGGCGGCGCGATCCGCCACGCCTTCTTCGATGTGGGGCAGGGTGAGCTGCTCGCCTTCATGGAGGCGAACGACGTGCCCGGCGTGGCCGCCGACTTCGACGCGGGCATCAACCGCGGGCTGGGGATCTCCGGGGGCATGTACCACTTCGCGTTCCGCGTCGCGGATCCCGCCGAGCTGGCCGGCAAGCAGGCCGAGCTCGAGTCCAAGGGAGTGGAGGTTCGCGGCATCGTGGACCATGGCTGGTGCCAGTCGATCTACTTCCGCGACCCGAACTTCGTTCAGCTCGAGTACTGCTGTCTCACCGAGGCGCTGGGAGAGGAGCACCGCTCGGGCCGCCTCGCGGAGGGCTGGCGCCGCCTGGTGCGCCGCTGATCGGCGCGCAGGCCGAGCCGAGGCATCCGCGCTCGGGCGCGCACGGTTCCAGGCGAAAGAGCACCCCCGATTGCGAGTTCGAGGATCTCGCCTGCGCGCTTCACGTCAAGCACCGGGCACACGCTGGGTGAGTCTCAGCGCGCAAAGGTAGTACGCGACCGGCGCCGCCAGCCAGATGAGCTGCGGCAGCAGGGTGATGGGATGTCCCTCCACGTGGAAGAGCACGGGATTCCATGCGTGCCCTGCGTGGTAGAACCAGCCCCGGTTGAGCACGCTGACGACCTCGACTGCGAGCGCGGAGGCCTGGCCCCAGGCGACCAAGACCGCAAGCTCCGCCCAACGGAAGCGCACCAGGACGGGGCGGGCGCAACCGGCTCCGACCAGGGCGAGGCCGAGGAGGAAGAGGCCGCCGTCCCAGAAGGCATGGGCGACCATGAAGACGACGGGATGGACCGGCGGCTCGCGGAGGAATCCGACGACCGGATTCTCCGCGGAGATCGCCGAGACGAAGAGCGGGACCTCCCATGCGAGGCCGATGACAACACCGAGCCAGAAGAGCCGGATGATGATCGCCGCCTCAGGGCCGGCTCGGTGCCGGAGGTGGACGTAGACGGGAAGCGAGAAGCCCACGATGAGATCAAGTGTGAAGAAGTGTGCTTCGAGAATCTCGAACTCCTCTCGTGCTCGTGGCCTCCCGCTTCACCTGCCGCCTCTGTGGAGCGGGTCGGGAGCGGTGCCAGCGCCAGATGCTCCGCAGAGTCTCTCCAGCAGGCCGACGGCATGGGTGGGCTCGGGCAGGGCCGCGATCTCATCGCGGAGACGCTCGGCATTCTGCTTATAGGTGGCGTTATCGAGGACCATCGATGCGGCCGCACGAACGCGCTCCGGCATGGCCTGCATTGCGTCGAGCACCTCTGCGACTCCGAGGTCCGCGCAGCGCGCCGCATTCAGGGGTTGATCGGCTCCGAGCGGGATCAGTACCGAAGGCAGGCCGTGGGCCAACGCGCCGAGCACGCTCCCGGATCCTCCGTGCGAGACGACCAGGTCGCAGTGCGGCAGCACCGACGCCTGCGGAATGAACTGCGCGACGTGCACGTGGGCGGGCTGCGGGCCGAGCTCCTTCGGATCGATGTTGCGTCCCACCGTGACGACCAGGTTCACGGGTAGCTCTCGCAATCCGATGATCACGCGGGCGAGCAGGTCGCCGGACTCCGTGTTGAAGATGGTTCCAAGCGTGAAGTAGACGGTCGGCTTCCCCGGCAGCCCAAGCCGCCACGGCGGGGCGGAGTCGTCCGCCGAACCGGGCTGCCAGAGGCGGAACGGGTGGGCTGTCGCCGGCAGTGGGTTCGCCGGGTCGCGGAGACTGGGCGGGAAGGGCGACAGCACCAGGTAGCGACTCAGCATCTCGAGCTCGGGGTCCGGAGGCAGGCTGTGTTCGGCGCGCAGCTCGTTGAGCGGCTCGCCGACCACGTCGGCACGCACGAAGGATCCGCTTGCCGTGATGAGCACCGTCGCGAACGGCAGTCCGAGCCGCTCGGCCGCAACGACGGCGCCGAAGTTCGTCTCGTCGCACACGAGGGCGTCCGGCTTCCACTCCGTGCAAAGTGCCATGGTGAGCGGTGCCCGGTATCGGGCGGCGCGACGGGCAAACCGCTCCCGAAGGTCCCGGCTCTCCCGCTCGCGGTCTGCCGGACGGAGCGAAAGCCGCTCGCGTGGGCTGCTTGCCTCCGTGCCCAGGGCGAAGGCGGCGAAGTCCGCCGCTTCGACCATCGACCGCATGGACGGGGCGCATCCGAAGGCGACGCTGTGGCCCGCTCCCTCGGCCGCGCGGGCGATGGGAACGAGTGGGTCGAAGTGGCCCTGGCCGCCCACGAACGTGAAGAGGATGCGCACGCCGCCCGACGCCTGGTTCAGCTTTGGGCTTCCGAAGCCGTCGCGGAGCTGGGGTGCCGGCGATCCGCATGCGGAGCAGCGCCACGCCCCCAGCCGTCCGGAAAGGCAAGCTTCAAGAGGTCGTGCTCTCTGGAGATCCATTCGAGGTTCTCCCGGCTGACCATGAGGGTGGCGTTCGACGCGACGCCGGAGACCTTCCGGCACGTGGAGCAGTGACACATGCCGATCTCGGTAGTTTGTCCGCTGATCTCGAACTCCACCGCGCCACACAGGCACGTTCCTCGCGTCATGGCTTTGCCTCCAGGGTTGACCCCCACGGTACCAGGGCGCGAATCGGTGCGGCCAGGCCGGCCCTGTTGCAACGACGCGTCAGCCGACGCGCGCCGGCTTGCGGCGCATGCGGAGCAGGATCAGGCCGAATGCAGAGATGGCCGCGGCCTGGGCGAGTCCGATCGGCCAACCCCGACCGTTCGGGCTCAGCTCGCTCCAGAGGAGGTGGCTCAAGGCGACGTAGAAGGCATAGGCGGCCGCCGCGGGCAGGGCCCACGGACGCTGGCTCCAGAAGCCCCACGCGCCCAACCCGAAGATCGCCCAGTGGAGTGGGGCCGTCAGGAAAGCGAGCCAACCACGCACTTCGAATCCAAGCCAGACCTCCACCCCGCGCATCTCCGGAAGAAGGAGGTCGCGTGCGACGTTGATGAGGAGCGCGAGCAGGCAGACCACAGCCAGTGCAGTCATCCACCGATGACGAGCCGTCACCTGGCCGGATTCCAGCAGAGACATTCACGCCCCCTGGATGGGACCGGACCGACCCCGGAGCACCGGTTCATGCACCACCTCGAGCTTGAGGCCGTCGGGGTCGGCAAAGAACACCGCGTAGTAGCCGGCGGTGTAATCGTACGCGGCCGGCGCGTCCAGGATCGCCGCCTCCATGTCCTGCAGGAACTGATGGAAACCGTCGACATCGGCGCGGCTGTCGGCGTGGAACGCCAGGTGATGGAGCCCCGGCGCGTAGCGGTCGTGGGGCTCGGCGGCGCTGCCCTGCCTGGCCAGCTGCAGTGCGATGCTGAAGACGCCGCCGTCTGCATCCGCAACGCCCCAGCAGGGCGCTCCGGCACCGGCTTCGGGAAGTCGCTTGTAGCCCAGCTCGTCGAGCACCTGATCGTAGAATCGGACCGATCGCGACAGGTCGGTTACGGTCAGGTCGACGTGGCTCGGGGCCCCTCGAATCATGCTTGGATCGTGCCTCGCCGGCTGCCGATGTGGCGGCTCCGCTGCCGCGGGCTGTCGGTAGCGCTTCCCGGAAGCGCTACCCGAGACTCGGGTCGAGGTGATCCCAGGATTTCCGCTCCGATCCCCATACGACCCTCTCGGGAACGAATCGCCTCGGATCGTTGAGCGTAGCAGCGCGAACTCACGGGGCTGCCGCAGGTCGGGCAGAAGCCGCCGCTGGCGCGTTGACACGGCGTGCAGCAGCAGTGAAGCGGGCCGATCGTGACTCCCATGGTGCCTCCTCGCATGGCGCGCTACTTCGCTAGAGGGACCGCGTGACCTTCGCTGACGCGGATGTAGTAGCCGTCGTAGTCCGTTACCCGGAAGTCCCGGTCTCCCCAGGACTGGAGGGTGATCTCCCCGGGCGCGTACCCAGCGGCGTCCAGCGCGGAGCGGAGCTCCTCCAGGTGGGTCGAGTAGAAGACGATCTCCGTCCCGATCGGCGGATGGCGCAGGAATCCCAGCCAGCGCAGCGGGAGCCACGAGGAAACGGGCGAGAGCGCCACGACCGTCGAGCCGCTCCTGAGCGTGGTGTAGCCGTCGGGCTTCCGGTGCTCGATGACGAAGCCCAGGGTTGTGTAGAAGCGAGCCGATTTCGCTGCGTCCGTGACGAACAGCTCGAACTTCGACTCGCGGATCGTCGGGGAGCTGCCGGGCGCGGCGCCGAGCGTCCCCACAGCCAAGGCCAGGCCGAGAACGATCGCGTGGGACACTCGCATGACGGAATCTCCGTAGCGCCGCCTGGGCGCCGGGAATCGCCTACTGAGAGGTGAGGAAGTAGGTGAGGCAGCGGATGCGGCCGTCCTCGACTTCGAAGAGGTCCAGGGCGTGGACCGTGGCTCCGCCCGTCAGCTCGATCTGGATCTCCGCGGCCACGCGTGTGCCGGACGCCAGCAGGTCGCCGACGATCCGCGGCGAGGGCCCCGCGCGCTCGATGATGCCCCGGTAGAACTCCAGGATGGCGGGCCGGCCCTGCCGGACTGCGCCAAGGCCGACCAGGCGAGCGTCCTCGAGGAAGAGGTCCACGACCCCGAGGTCCCGGGCGCGCACCCGAGCGAAGTACTCGCTCACGACTCCAACCGGCGTAAGGTCCATCGGCGTTCTCTCAACGCTACCACGTGTCCACGACGCGGATGATGCAACGCGGCACGGCGTGGGGAAAACCCTTTCCACCGTCGCGGAAGCTCCGTTCCGTCGCTGCCGCCGTGCGCATCAACCGCCTCGGGCAATCTCTTCGCGGATCCGGTGGGTTGTGTGCCCGTCGTTCCCTACGGAATGTTTCTTGCTTTGAGGTGACCGCTGGGATGGGGATCCCCGCGTCCGCTCGGGCGGGCCGTCTTCATCCCGAATCCTCACCGGCGGTTGCCCGCGTTGCTCGCTCCAAGGCACGGGCCTCCGTCCTCGAAGGAGTCGAGATGATCGCCAAGATCCTCCTGTCCGTAGTCGGGCTCGTGTTCGTGTTTTCCTCGCCCGCAAGCGCCCTCAGCCACGTCACCCAGGATGCCTGTCTCGG
>JAFDET010000197.1 GCA_019310195.1 Deltaproteobacteria bacterium | reverse complement strand
GCGCATGCTGCTCTGGTTCCACCTGCTGAACGCAGAGAACCCGGACGGAAGCTTCGGGCCGGTGGCCATGGGCGGCGAGGCCCGCATGGGCGAGGCGCCTCACTTCGAGGTTCGTGCCGTGGGCTCGTACTACCAGAAGCCCGGCTGCCCGGACTACGCCGTGCGCAACGCGACGCCGGAGCGCCTGGCGCAGCTCTGCGAGGGCGAGTGCTACAACCCGTCGGACGAGCGCAAGCGGATCACCCGCATCGAGGTGGTGCGCATCCGGCCTCAGCGCGAGTCGGGCGAGCCGGTGGCCGAGCTGGTCGAGGATCCGTGGCTGGTGCGCGCGTGTCCGGCCGATCCCGACGGCTGCGTGGTTCGCTTCGAGGACCCGGACTTCGTCGCGGACGGGCGCGACAGCGTTTACTACGTGCGCGCGATCCAGGAGCCGCGCGAGCGGATCAATGCGGGCCAGCTGCGCTGCACCTACGACGAGAAGGGCGAGTGCCTGAAGGTGGATCCCTGCTACGGCGACTTCCGCACGGACCGCAGCGACGATTGCACAGTGCCCGTAGAAGAACGGGCTTGGTCGTCGCCGATCTTCGTGGACTACGGCCCGGCGTCCTAGGATCGTGTCGGAGTGGGCGGGGCGATGGCCGGGTCCCCGCAGGCGTAATCCGCAGAGGCCTCCCGGCTCGCGCGACCTCGCGGGATTATCGCTCCGAGCCCGCACCCACCCGCGTACGTGCGACCCCCGGAAATCCAAGAGCGAGGACATCGCCGGAGGGGACCCGGCCGGCGCCCCGACCACGCACCTCGGGGGGCGGCGGCGGCGCTGGGCGAGCAACCTTCTGGAATCGTGGAGGTTTTTCGCTCCCGGCCTTGTGTGAAGTAGTTCACACAAGCTCGGCGGGTTGGGGCCTTACTCTGGCCTTGGACACAACAACTTCCTCGTTCGGCGCCGCCCGCTGGATGAGGGAAAGCGGCCGCCTCCGAACCCGCGCACGGAGGCGGCCGCACTCTTGTCCGGTCACCGCTGTCGACGCCGGTCTTCGGGCGGCCTGCGCTATTCCTGACGGCGCAGGAGGCGGTGTGGCCGACATCGATCGCGAGCTCCAGCTTCCGGGGCACGGGCGCATCCGGGTGCGCGACATCCCGGGACCTTCGCCCGACGCCCCGGTGGTGGTGCTGCTCCACGGACTGGGCGCCACGGCGCGCCTCAACTGGGGCCCCAGCTTCCGGCCGCTCTCACAGCACTTCCGCGTCGTGGCCCCGGACCATCGGGGTCACGGCGGCGGCCTGCGCACGCGCCGCTTCCGGCTGTCCCAGTGCGCCGACGACGTGGTGGCGGTGGCGGACGCGCTGGGGATCGAGCGCTTCGTGGCCGTGGGCTACAGCATGGGCGGTCCGGTGGCCAAGCTGATCTGGCGCCGTCACCCCGAGCGCGTGATCGGCCTGGTGCTGTGCGCGACAGCCCGTCACTTCACCAGCCGCGGCATCTCGCGGGCGAGCCGCGCCTTCCTGCCCGTGGCCGCCGGCATGGCGCGGCTGGCGCCGACGCGCACCCACCGGCGCATGCTGGAGGGGATGCTCGGCCGGGTGGAGCATCCGGAGATGCGCCGGCGCGTGCTCGAGGAGCTGGGTGGCCACGATCCGGCAACCCTGATCCAGGCCGCCGGGCGCGTGGCGGCCTTCACCTCCCACGAGTGGATCGGCGGCGTGGACGTTCCGGTGGCCATCGTGGTCACCACGCGCGACACCGTGGTGCCGCCGGTGCGCCAGCGCAAGCTGGCCGAGGCCATTCCCGGCGCCGAGGTCTTCGAGGTGGACGGCGATCACGTGGCCTGCGTGGCCGCCGCCGAGGCCTTCGTCCCCGCCCTGGTCGCCGCCTGCCGCCGCGTCGCCGGAACCGAGGACGTGCCCGTGGGCCTGAACGGGGTGCCGGAGACGCCGTGATGCGCCGCCTGGGACAGGTCCTGGCGCTGCTGCTGCTGGCCGTGGCCGGCGTGGTCGCCTGGCTCACCCTGCGCCCCAACGCGGCGAGGGTGGATCCGCGGCTGGGCCTCGAGCACTGGGTTGTGATCTCCGATGGCGAGCACAACTCCAACACCGACCTGATCCTCTACCAGGGCGAGTTCCTGCTGGCCCACGCCGCGTCGCCCTACCACCTGGGTACACCGGAGTCGCGGATCCTCATCAAGCGCTCGGCCGACGCGCGCAGCTGGGAAACCCTGGCCACCCTCAACGTGGCCGGCATGGACATCCGCGACCCCAAGCTCGCGGTGATTGCGGGGCGGCTCTTCCTGTACGCGCTTCCCAATGATTCGGTCCAAGCCACGCCGGAGCACACGGTCTACGCCACCAGCCGCGACGGCGGTCGCACCTGGAGCGACTTCCAGCCGCTGGCCAATCCCGGTTGGCTCTTCTGGCGCCCCAAGACCCGCGACGGGCGCGTCTGGTACGTGTCCGCCTACTGGCACGACCACGGCGCCAGCATCCTGCTGCGCTCCAGCGACGGCGTGAACTGGAGCGAGGTCGCCCAGCTCTACGAGGGCGAGGCCAACGACGAGACCGCCATCGAGTTCCTGCCCGACGGGCGCATGCTGGCCAGCGCGCGCCTGGAGGTGGCCGCGGACTCGGTCCTGGGCCACCCGGACGCGAGCACCATGCTGATGACCGCGCCGCCGCCCTACACGCAGTGGACGCGCACGCGCAGCCGGGTCACGCGCCTGGACGGACCGGTCCTGTTTCGACACGAGGGCCGGATCTTCGCCGTGGCCCGCTTCCAGCCCAACCAGAGTGGACCCTTCTCCCACCCGGCCAGCGTCCTGGCGCGCAAGCGCACCAGCCTGTTCCGCCTGGAGCCCGACCGCATCGTCTGGCTCTCGGACCTGCCCAGCGCCGGCGACACCGCCTACGCCGGCGTGGTGCTGCACGAGGGCGCCCTCTGGGTGGAGTGGTACACGAGCCGCGTGGACCGCGACTGGCCCTGGCTGCTGGGCATGTTCTTGCCCAGCGAGATCCGCATGGGCCGGATCCCGCTGGACGCCCTGACGGCGCTGTCCGACGCCACTCCCTGAGCCGCCCCGCACTCCGGTATCATCGGCCCCATGCGTTACACCACCCTCGGACGAACCGGCGTACAGGTCTCCCGCATCTGCCTGGGCTGCATGAGCTACGGCTCCTCGCAGTGGCGGCCCTGGGTGCTCGAGGCCGAGGACGCGGCGCCCTTCTTCCGCCGCGCCGTCGAGGCCGGCATCAACTTCTTCGATACGGCCGACATGTACTCGATGGGCGCCAGCGAGGAGGTCACCGGCCGCTGGCTGCGCGAGTACGCCGCGCGCGACGAGATCGTGGTCGCCACCAAGGTGTTCTTTCCCATGAACGACCGCCCCAACATGGGCGGGCTCTCGCGCAAGCACATCCAGCAGGCCTGCGAAGACAGCCTGCGCAGGCTCGGTCTGGACACGATCGACCTCTACCAGATCCACCGCCTGGACCCGAAGACCCCGCTGGACGAGATGCTGGCGGCCCTGGACCAGCTCGTGACCCAGGGCAAGGTCCGCTACATCGGCGCCAGCTCCATGCACGCCTGGGAGTTCCAGCGCACGCTCTCCGTCTCCGAGCGCAACGGCTGGGCCCGCTTCGCCAGCATGCAGAACCACTACAATCTGGTCTACCGCGAGGAGGAGCGCGAGATGCTCCCGCTCTGCGAGCTGGAGGAAATCGGCGTCATTCCCTGGTCGCCGCTCGCCCGCGGCATGCTGGCCGGGACTCGCACGAAGCTGGGCGATCAGTCCACCACGCGTTCGGAGAGCGACGGCCTGGACCAGATCCTCTACGACCAGCCATCGGACTGGGACGTGGTGGAGGCGGTCAAGAAGGTGGCCGAGCAGCGCGGCGAGGCGCCGGCGCGCGTCGCCCTGGCCTGGCTGCTCTCCAAGCCGGCCGTGGCGGCGCCCATCGTCGGCGCCACCAAGCTGCATCACCTGGAGGATGCCGTGGCGGCGGTCGAGATCGATCTGACCGAGGACGAGATCGCCGCGCTCGAGGAGCCCTACCGGCCCCATCCGGTCAGGGGCATGGCGCCGCCGGTGTCGCGCAGCGGAGCGGGCCGATGAGCGCCGGAGAGCGCCGGGTCGATCCCTGGCGCTTCGCCGGGGGCTTCATCCAGCGCGCGCTGTCCGCGGCGATTCCCGACCAGCCGGCCCACGATCCGATCCCCTGGACGCCGGTGGCGAAGCCGCTCTGCGAGTCGAAGGTGGCGCTGCTCTCCACGGCGGGCCTCTCCATGAAAGGCGACGCGCCCTTCGACATGGAGATGGAACGCCGCAACCCGATGCGCGGCGATCCGTCCTGGCGGCGGCTCGCAGCCGACGCCACCAGCGCATCGGTCGAAGCCAACCACCTGCACATCGACACCGGCTACATCGAGCAGGATCTGAACGTGGCGCTGCCGCTGGACCGCCTGCGCGAGCTGGTCGAGGCCGGCGAGGTGGGCTCGATGGCCGAGCACCACTACTCGATCATGGGCTACCAGGGCAACGACACCACGGCGCTCGTGAACGAGAGCGCGCCCGCCATCGCCGAGGCCATGAAGATCGACGAGGTGGACCTGGCGCTGCTGGCGCCGGTCTGACCCGACTGCTGCCGGTCCGTGGGACTGGTCGGGCGGGTGATCGAGGCGGCGGGGATTCCCACCGTCACCCTGAACATGATCTGGGTCTACCAGAACAAGGTCGGCATGCCGCGGGTCGCGGCCATCGAGCATCCCTTCGGGCGGCCGTACGGCGACGTGGGCGATGCCGACACCCAACGCGCCGTGCTGCGCGCCGGGCTGGGTGTATTCGCCACGGCGCACGAGCCGGGGCACGTGGAGCACCTGCCCTTCACCTGGCACCAGGAGCCCGCCGACACGAAATGGCATCCGGCGGAGCCCAGCCCGATCATCGCGCTGATCAAGAAGGCGCGGGAGCGCAAGGCGGACGGGTAGGCCGACACCTGGATCGGACGCCTGCTAGAGTCGGCGTCTGGAGAGGCCCCCCGACTTGAGCGAAGAAGTCCCCTCGCCCGCACCCGGCGGCTGGTTCCAGCGCCGCCGGCGACTCTGGATCGCGTTGGCGATCATCGTGGGATTCGCCGTGGTGGTGCGCATCGCGCTGCCCTACGCCATCGCCTGGGGCGTGGGCTGGGGCGCCATGCGCCAGGTCGGGCTCGACGCGCGCGTGGCCAACGTGGACCTCTCGCTCTTCGGCGGCAACGCGACCATCGAGGGCCTCTGGGTGGCGGCGCCGGGCGTCGCTGCTCCCGACGATCCCGCGCCCGACCCGGCCACGGCAATCCTCGCCTTCGATCGCGTTCACGCCGACGTGGCCTGGACCGACCTGGTTCGAGGCACGATCCACCTCACCCAGGTGGTCGTCGAGAATCCCTCCAGCCGCGTCGCGCGCCAGGCCGACGGCGGCATCGATCCGCTGGCCGGTGCGACGCCGCCCCCGCCGGATCCGGATGCCGAGCCGGAGCCGGAGCCCGAGCCGGAGCAGGCCGCTGCGGAAGAAGAGGCCGGTGGCGGCATGCCCGTGCTGGTGGACTCGCTGGTGGTGCAGGGCGTGTCGCTGCGGCTGATGGACGCCGTGGACGGCGCCGAGCTGGCCGCCTTCGACCTGGAAGAGTTGGACCTCAGCGCCGTGCGTCTCGAGGCCGGCGGCTTCGGCCTGGGTGGCATCAGCCTTCAGAAGCCCATGGTTCGGGTGCAGCGCGACTTCGCCCTGGACCCCACGGGTGGCAGGGAGCCTGCGGCCGAGGAGGCCGACGCGCCGCCGGAGGCGGCGGCGGAGCAGGAAGTGCCCGCGTCCCCGGGCACGCCCGCGCCGAGTCGGAGCATCGGCAATCTGGACATCGAGCGTGCGGCCTTCACCCTGCTGGTCGGCGAGCGCAAGCTCGACGTTGCGCTGCAGCTCAAGGCCGACGGGGTCAGCCTGGACAGCGGC
>JAFDET010000196.1 GCA_019310195.1 Deltaproteobacteria bacterium | reverse complement strand
CGTCAAGGCGTTCGAGCTGCGCCAGACCCTGCGCGGCGTCGAAGTCGGCGCGGTAAACGCCATGCCCAGCGAGGACCCGGACGATCCGCGCAGCTTCGGCGAGCGCCTCGCGAGTTTCCTGCAGATGCACCGGCTGCCCGCCGACAATGCCATCTGCGCACTCCCCGGCGACCGCCTGACCGGGCGCCACCTGAGCTTCCCGTTCAGCGATCGTCGCCGGCTCGCCCAGGCCATCCCCCTGGCCGTCGAGGACGAGCTGCCCTTCGACCTGGAGGGGATGCTCGTCGATTGGGAGCGGGTGGGCGGCGACCGCACGCAGACGGAGGTAGTGGCGATCATCGCTCCCGTGGACCTGGTGGCCGAGCGCATGGCGCAGCTGGAAGAGGCCGGCGTGGCGCCCCGCATCCTCGAGGCCGAGGGACTGGCCCTGGCGAATCTGTCGGGTCTCTACGGCCTGGACGGCGTCCGCGTGCTGGCCGACCTGGGGCACCGCAAGACCACGCTGTGCCTGTGCGTGGACGGCTCTCCACTGGCAACGCGCACCCTGAGGATCGGCGCCGGCCAGCTGAGCGAGGCGCTCCGCACCGAGCGCGGGTTCGACGCGGCCGCCGCGGAAGCGCTGAAGGCCGAGGCCGGCGTCGCCGGGCTGCTGGGCGGGGCCGCCGGCGCGGCGCTGGATCGCCTGGCCCGCGAGACGGCGCGAAGCCTGGGCGCCTTCGAGCCGCTCCTGGCCGACCGAGGCGGTCGTCGGCTCGACGAGATCACCCTCATGGGCGGCGGCGCCAACCTGCACGGCATCGACGGCTATCTGGCCGACCGACTGGGCGTGCCGGTCCAGCGACTCACTCCGCCCGACAGCGAAGAAGGCCGCGCGCTCCTGGCCGCCGGCGATCCGGCGCTCTTCGGGCCGGCTGCGGCCCTGGCGGCGCGGGGCAGCGCCCGCGCCCGAACCCGCACGGACTTCCGTCAGGGCGAGTTTGCCATGCGCTTCGACGTGGGGGCGCTGGGCCGCCAGCTCGTCGCGACGGGTGTGCTGGCGGGGATCGCCCTGCTCCTGACCGCCACCCTGGCGTTCACCGGGATCGCGACGCGATCGCAGCGCGCCGACGCCGTGGAAGGCCAGATGGCGCAGCTCTGGTCCGAGGCCTTCCCCGACCAGCCGGTGCCGTCCAACGTGCTCGGCGGCATGCAGAATGCCGTGCGCTCGGCCCACGACCGCGCCGAGTTCCTGGGAGTCTACCGCGGCAACCTCTCGGCCCTGGATCTTCTCACCGAAATCTCCGCCCGGGTGCCCAAGGACCTGGATGTGGTGTTCGAGGAGCTGAGCATCGACCGCCAGGTAGTGCGCATCCGCGGTCACTCCAAGAGCTTCGAGGCCGTGGACCGGCTCCGCGCCGAGCTTCAGAAGTTCGAGCCTTTCTCGGAGATCAAGGTCAGCGAGATCACCAGCGGACGCGAGGGAGCCAAGAGCTTCAACGTGACCATCAGCCTCGAGCCGCGGGGGGGCCCCGCATGAAGCAGCTCTGGGCGCGCCTTCGCACACTCATCGCCGGCCTCTCGCCCCGGGAGCGCGGGCTGATGACCGTGGCTGGCGGCATCACGCTGGTGCTGCTCGGCTACCTGATGGTCGTCCGGCCGGTGCTGGCCGCACAGCGAAGCGCCGAGCTGCGCGTCGCCGCGGCCGAGGATCAGCTGCTGGCGGTGCGGCGGCTGCGCACGGACCTCGACGAGGTACAGGCGCGGCTCTCCAGCGTGGAGCAGCGCATCGGTCGCGGCCCGCGCGGCAACATCTTCACGCTTCTGGAGACGCTGGCTGGACGCTCCGCCGTGAAAGTGGAGTCCATGGAGCCCCAGACCTCCCTGTCCAGCGAGCGGTACCGGGAGACCAAGGTCGAAGTCGTGCTCAAGAGCGTCACCCTCGGCCAGGCGGTCAACTACCTGCACCAGATCGAGTCGGCCGAACAGGTGCTGTCGGTCAAGAGCCTGCGCATCCGCACGCGGCGCGACGACTCCAAGCTCCTGGACGTGACCTTCACCGTCTCCAGCTTCGAGCCGCTCTCATGAGCGAGACGCCGGCCGCGACGGGCCCCGGCCCGCTGCCGCGCCGCCTGCTGCTGCTGGGCGTTCCGATCGCCGGCGTGATCCTGGTGGCCTTCTTCTTCTTCCTCGGGTTTCCCTGGGACGCGCTTCGCGACCTCGTGGCCTCGCAGGCCAGCAGTGTGACGGGAACCCGCATCGCCATCGCGGAGCTCGGGCCCGGCTTCACGCCGCTGGGTCCGGCGCTCGAGGCGCGCGGCGTTACGGCCACGCTGCCCGGCGGCGAGACCCTGCGGCTGGATCGCGCACGCGTGCGACCGGCATGGTCGCTCTGCTGGCTGCGCGGCGACCCCGCGCTGGCCGTGGACCTCTCGGCGCCCGAGGGGCGCCTGCGCGGAACCGTGTATGCGGGCTCGGAGCCGGGATTCGACGGCCGCGTCGACGAGTTGGATCTCGGCCGGCTGCCGCTGTCCGGCGTGGCCCCCGACCTGGCTCTGGACGGCTTCGCCACAGCGGACGTCGACGTGCGCAGCGGCGAACGCGGGCCCGAGGGGCGCGTCGAGCTGCACGCGGTCGAAGGATCGGTGGGCCTGCCCGGCCTACCGATTGCGCTTCCCTTCCAGAGCCTGGACGCAGCCGCGACGCTGGGCGGCGACGCGCAGCTGCGGCTCGAACGCTTCGCCCTGAGTGGCCCCATGCTGTCGGCGGACGGTGAGGCAGTCGTGGCCTCCGCGCCCGCCTTCGCCACCGCACCCCTGGACGCGACGCTGCACATCGAGGTGCATGAAGCCGGTGTCCGCCCCATGGTGCGCAACCTCGGCGTCCGGCTCGACAGCGAGGGGCGAGCCGATGTGCGGCTCGGCGGCACGCTGGCCGCGCCCACGGTACGCTGACCCGCCGGAGGAGCCCCGCTGAGCGCCGAACTGCTCCAGAAGGCCTTCAAGACCCTGGCCGACCCGACCCGGGTACGAATCCTCGCGCTGCTCGAGCGCGAAGAGCTCGCCGTGCAGGAGCTGATGGGCGTGCTGGGCATGGCCCAGTCGCGCGTGTCGCGCCATCTGGCCATCCTGCGCGAGGTCGGACTGCTGCGCGACCGGCGCGACGGAACGTTCGTGTACTACCGCTTCCCGACTCCGGCCGATGGGGTCTGGCGCGACGCCTGGGAGCTGGCGGGACGCGCCTGGGGCGACGACCCGGCCTGCCAGCGCGACGCGGCGGCGCTCACCCAGGTGCTCGCCGAGCGCGCGGACCGCACCCGCTCGTGGTTCGACAGCGTCGGTCCCGAGTGGGACGCCCTGCGCAAGGTCTTCAACGACGATGCGCTGCGCGCCCGCGCGATCGCACGCCTGGTGCCGCCGGAGCTGCGAGTCTGCGACGTGGGCACCGGAACCGGCATCTTGGCCCTGGAGCTGGCCCGCCTGGGCGTGCGCGTCGTCGCCGTGGACCACAGCCAGGCGATGCTGGACGCCACCGCTGCCAAGCTCCAGGCCGCCGGAGCGCAGGGCGTCGAGCTGCGCCGCGGCGATGCCGCCGACCTGCCCCTGGAGGAGGCCTCCGTGGACGCCGCCTTCGCCCACATGGTGCTCCACTACCTGCCCTCCCCCGCCGAGGCCCTGGCGGAGATGGGCCGGGTGGTGAAGCCCGGCGGGCTCGTCGTCGTCGTCGACTTCGAGGAGCACGACCGCGAGTGGATGCGTGAGGAGCTGGGCGTCCAGTGGCTCGGCTTTCCCCTGGCGGACGTGCGACGCTGGTTCGCGGACGCGGGCCTCGGGGAGCCTCGCATCGACATGGATGACTCCGCCGGGCGCGGTGGCGACCTGCCCACGCCGTTCATCGCCACCGCACGGCGCCCGAGCCGGTGAGCCTGCGCGCAGTCCTCTTCGACGCCGCCGGCACGCTCCTGCTCACCGCGGAACCCGTGGGCGAGACCTATGCCCGCACCCTGGCGGAGCACGGCGTGGCGATTCCCGCCTGGCGCCTCGAGGATGCCTTCCGCCGGGTGCACCAGCGCGCCCCCGCCATGCTCTTCCCGGACGCCGGCGATGCTGCGATCCCCGACCTGGAGCGCGAGTGGTGGTCGTGGCGCGTGCGCGAGACCCTACGGGCCGCCGACAGTGAGGCCCGGGTGACTGACTTCGACGCGCTGTTCGACGCGCTGTGGCGCCACTACGCGACGCCACACGCCTGGCGTCCCGCCGAGGGCGCCGCCGCTACCCTGGACGCGCTGCGCGGCAACGGCTTCTCGACGGCGGTGGTCTCCAACATGGACCACCGACTGGATGCGGTGCTGCAGGGGCTGGGACTGGGAATGCGGCTCGACGCCGTGGTCCGCCCGCCCCACGCCCGCGCGGCCAAGCCGGACGCCGCCATCTTCCTGGAGGGTCTACGGAGAGTGGGCGCAGCGCCCGAGGAAGCCGTCTACGTGGGCGACGACGCGGAGCGAGACCTGGCCGGAGCGCGCCGCGCCGGCCTCGCGGCGATCGACGTCTGCGAGCTTGCTACGTTGGAAGATCTGCCGCGCCGGCTGGCGCGTCCGAGCCAGGAGCCCCGATGAGCGCCGAGCCCGAGTCCTCTTCCCTCGCCTTCTTCCGCCAGCGCTTCGGCCTGGACGACGCCCGCCTGGACACGGTCCTCGGAACCGCCCTGGAGCGGCGGCTGGATCACGCCGACCTTTACTTCGAGTACACCACCCGGGACGCCGTCTCCCTCGAGGAGGGCATCGTCAAGAGCGGCGATCGCCACCTGGAGCAGGGCGTGGGCGTGCGCGTGGTGGACGGCGCGCGCCAGGGCTACGCCCACTCCGATGAGATCAGCGTGGACAGTCTGCAGCTCGCCGCGCGCACGGCGCGCGCCGTTGCCGAAGGCCCCGGAGAGATGGGACCCGTGGCGCTGGCCGGCCGCGAGGGCCGTGACCTCTACCCGGTTTCGTGCCCTCCCACCGACGTCCCCATCGAGACCAAGGTGGCGCTGCTCTCGGAGATCGACGCCTACGCGCGGAGCCTGGATCCCCGCATCGACCAGGTCATGGCCAGCGTCCTCTGCCAGCACAAGCAGGTGCTGGTGGCGGCGGCCGACGGAACCCTGGCCGGCGACGTGCAGCCCCTGGTGCGCCTCAACGTGCAGGTGATCGCCGCCTCCGGAGAGCGGCGCGAGATGGGCTACGAGGGCACGGGCGGCCGCTTCGACCTGGAGCGGCTGCTGGATCCGGAGACCTGGCGCCCCCGGGTGCAGGAGGCCGTCCGCCTGGCGGTGTTGAACCTCGAAGCGGAGCCTTGCCCGGCCGGGACCATGGACGTGGTGCTCGGGCCGGGCTGGTCCGGCGTCCTGCTCCACGAGGCCGTGGGGCACGGCTTGGAGGGCGACTTCAACCGCAAGAAGACCTCGGCCTTTGCCGACCGGCTGGGCCAGCGGGTCGCCGCTCCGGGCGTCACCGTGATCGACGACGGCACCCTGCTCGAACGCCGCGGTTCGCTCAACATGGACGACGAGGGAACGCCCACCGAGCGCACCGTCCTCATCGAGGACGGCGTCCTGACCGGGTATCTCCAGGACCGCCTGAACGCGCGCCTCATGGGAATGGCACCCACCGGCAACGGGCGCCGCGAGAGCTACGCACACGTCCCCCTGCCGCGCATGACCAACACCTTCATGCTGGCCGGCGAGGACGATCCGGAAGACGTGCTGCGCTCCGTCGACCACGGCCTCTACATCGCCTCCTTCGGTGGAGGCCAGGTGGACATCACCAGCGGCAAGTTCGTGTTCTCGGCCAACGAGGCCTACAAGATCGAGGGCGGCCGGCTGGGCGCGCCCGTGAAGGGAGCCAGCCTGATCGGCAACGGGCCCGACATCCTGACCCGCGTGTCGCGGATCGGCTCGGACCTGGCACTGGACCTGGGCGTGGGCACCTGCGGCAAGGACGGGCAGAGCGTCCCGGTGGGCGTGGGTCTTCCCAC
>JAFDET010000195.1 GCA_019310195.1 Deltaproteobacteria bacterium | reverse complement strand
TCCTGACGCCATCTCGTGAGCGGACGGGGTCCCGTCACCCCGACGGACGGGGCCCCGTCTCTTCCGGTCCGCTAGCGAAGCGGCCGGCGGACTTCGCGCAGCACGTAGACCGCCGCGTCGGCGCGCCGCAGCGCCTCGCGCATCTGACTCAGCGCCGCTTCGTCGCTGTACGTCTGCACCAGCTCCTGGTAGACCCCGCGGTAGTGGGCGTCGGGATCGACCGTCACCCGGCCCACCAGGGCGGCCGCCCCGGCGGCGCGCTCCCGCGCGTAGTCCAGCTTCACCGACTCACCCGGCGGAATGCGTGTGTCGGAGATCTCGCTCCAGTCGCTGAAGTCCAGCACCCGGGCGATCCACGCTTCTTCACGGGTGCCGGGCAGCTCGCGCCCGCTCGCGTCCTCCTGCCACAGGGCCACGCGCACTCGGGGCGTGACGTAGCTGGGGAAGCGGTGGCCCACACCGCGATTGTTCACCACCAACGCCGCCTCGAGCCGGGGACCCTCGAGCCCCGCACCCACGGGCGTCAACGTCACGTCTACGGCCGCGCGCACCGTCTCGGGGTCGTGGATGCCGCGCCAGCGGTGGGCGCGGTCGGGCATGTGGCAGCTCTGGCAGGTCTCTCCGCGAGCCGCCTGCGGACTCTGCTGCCACTCGACGAAGGTGTTCTGGATGGCCTTGCCGCCCGGGGCGGTGGCGTCGAAGAACTGGTGGCACTCGGCGCAGAAGCGCGCGTCCTGGAACTCCGCGCGCGCCTCGAAGCCGGCGTGGGGCACGGGCGACGGCGCGGCCGGAGCCTCGGCGCGCCGCGGCGGCCCGAAGGTTTGGCGACTGCGCACGTGGCAGGAGACGCACACGACGCCCTGGGCGCGCAGCCCGGCGTCGCGCTGCTGCTCGACCAGGGGGCTGTGGCAGGTGAGGCAGGCGTCGCGCTCCGTGCGCTCGGCCAACGGCCCCTCGATGAGCTGGCCGGCGAAGCCCGGCGAGTACGCCCCCGCGTGCAGGGTCGTCTGCCAGTCTGCGAACTGCTGGGGATGGCAGGAGCCGCAGCTGGCCGGGTCCAGGGCCGCCTCGATGGGCGTAAATCCCTCGGGCGGCGCGCCCTGGGCCGGCACGGGCAGGCGCCAGTGCTCCGCCAGGAAGGGGCCGAGCACCTCTTCGCGCTCGCCGGCGCCGGCCGCGGCGGGGCACGCTGCGGCCGCCAGCAGCAGCAGCAGCCAGCGCGTCGGGAACCGGGTCACCCCGCTGAGATGATCCAGCCGCCCTAGGGTGACGGTCGATCGTGCACCAGCACGCGCTTCACGCCGTCGAAGAGCACCTCGATCTTGGTGGGGCCGGCCAGGAACTGGACGACACCCAGGCCCAGGGTCGAGTGCTCGATGCGGTCGCCGGGCGTATACGCGTCGTGGAGCCGGTAGGCGCGCACCGGGCGCGACAGGTCCGGCTCGACCTCCTCGGGCTCCACCGGGCCGGACTTGGGCCGCGGCCGGGTCTTGGGCTTGATGCGGCCGGCGGTGGACTCCCACGCGGTCTGCAGGCGCGCCACCGAAACCAGCGACGGCTTGTCGTTCTCAATCTCCCAGGCCGGCTCGCCTTCGATGTGCAGCGAGAGGAAGCGGACGGTCACGCCCGGGCAGTCGGGCACCGGCGGCGGCTCATCCCCCGCCTCGGTGGCCGCGGCGGCGCGCTCCTTGGCCTCGCTGCCGTCCAGCTCGGTGACCAGACGCTCCAACTGGTTGATCCAGGCGGCGCCCTTCTGGGCCTCGCGACGCCGGGCCAGCTCCCACCAGCGGGGGCTGGCCACCAGATAGAGCAGCGGCGGCGCGTCGGCGAAGCTGACCCCGAACGTCTCCTGGGCCTCGGCACGCACCGCATCGCGGTTGGCGTCGAACACGGCGCAGGCGGAGAGCCCTTCCAGCAGCAAGCGCAGCGGCGTGTCGCCGGTGGAGCCCCGGCTCGCAGAGGCGGGCAGCCAGCGCAGCACCACCAGCGCCATGCGGTCGTCCTTGCCCTGGCCCAGCACGTCCACGCGCGCGGGGCCGGCATCGGCGGCGGCCACCTTCAGCGGCACGTGGTAGTCCAGGATCGTCAGGCCGCCCGGCTCATCGCCCGGCAACCGCGCGGGAAGCGGCAGCGCCCGGTTCACGTCCTTGGCGTGGTTCAGCAGGCCGATGGAGAGCTGGTCCTCGTCGCGCTTGGCGCCGCGCTTGGGCAGTGTGCCGTCGTGCTCGACGAAGTACTTCTTGCCGGCGTCGGGTCGACGCGGCGCCTGCTCCATCTGCTTGAGGTAGAGCCGGTTCAGGATCTCGGCGTCGAGGCCCTTCGCCACCTCGCGAAAGCCCGCAGCCTTGCGAACCTCGCGGTCCGCGGCCAGATCGAAGAGCGTCTCGTGGTCCAAGAGGCCTCCCCCAGGGGTTGGAGGAGGAAGTATACAGACCTCAGAGCGTCACGTCGTCGACGGCGACCGTGATCCTCCAGGTCTTGAACGAAACGCTGTCCGCCACGGCCCGCGCGGCGTAGCCCAGCTCCGGGGCCGGGGGCTCCAAGAGCACCAGCGCCCGCACCGAGCGCTCGTCCTTGGCGATGTGCTTCGAGACCCAGCCCATCTGCTCCAGCACCGGGCCCACCACGTCGCCGGCATCGCTGCCGGCCACCTTGACCACCACCAGCGCGCCTTCCGGGTCCTCGGCCAGCAGGTCGATCTCCCCGACCTCGGTGGAGAGCTCCACGCCGCCGATCTCGCCGCTCTCCGGGTCGCGGTAGACGCTCAGGCCCGGCTCCAGCAGCGTCGGGTCCTCGCTGATGCGGGCCAGGAGCTCCTCGGGTCCCAGGGAGAAGGGCGACCCGAACGCCGGCTCTTCAACGGCCTCCGAGAGCTCGACCTCGGGGGTCTCCTCCAGCTCGGGCTCGGCTTGGGGCCTGGGCTTCACTTTGGGCTCCGGCATCGTCTTGGCCTCCGGCTTGGGCTTGGGCTCGGACTTGGGCTTGGGCTCGGACTTGACCTTCGGCGACACCGCCTCCTGGGACGGAGCGGTCAGGTCCGCATCCAGGGGCTTCTGGCCCGTGAGCGCGCTCCCCGGGCCCAGGGTGCGGCCGCAATTGGGGCAGTTCCGGTCGCGGGTTCCGATACGGGTTCCGCAGCTCTTGCAGTTGGCCATGGCCCCCTCCAGGAGGAGATGCGCCTCGGGCCCATACCCGTGGACAATCGTTCTGATCGGGCGGGCATTGCGGGTGCTTGAGGAATTTCGGTAGAACGCCCGAGAGATGTCCATCCCCCGGCCCGCACGCGTACTCCTGGCGGCGATCGTGCTCCTGGCCTGTGGCCTCCCGGGCTTATGGGGCTGCGGGCCCTCCGGCGACTCCCCGCACCGCGTCTACGTGATGCTGGGCTTCCACTCGAACTTCTACCACTCGTGGCGCGGCGACACGCCGGACGAGGCGGGCTTCGGCACCGACATCCGCATCGTGCGCGCCCTGCTGCGCATGCTGAACGAGGCCGAGGCCCGCGGCCTGGAGGCGCAGGCGTACTGGGACACCGACAACCATTTCACCCTGGAGCAGATCCTCCCGGAACACGCGCCGGACATCATCGACGGCATCCGGCGCCGGGTAGCCTCGGGCAGCGACGAGATCCTGCTGGCCCCCTACAACAACGGCCTCTTCCACGCGATGACCGAGGACGAGATGCGCGCTGCGGTGCGCTGGTCGGTAAGGAACCCGTGGGGCTCCGGCGCCGAGGATCTGTTCGGAACCCACACGCCGCTGATTCGGCCCAACGAGGGCATGCTTACCGCCGGGACGATCCCCATCCTGCAGCAAGAGGGTGTGGCCGGCGTGGTGCTGGCCTACTCCGGCTGGCCCTTCACCACGTTCAGCAACTTCGTCCCCGCCCTGCCCCCGGAGCAGCGCTACAACCCCACCTGGCTGCGGCTTCGCCGCGACGGCCCGCGCACGGTGCTGCTGCCCAGCGTTTCCGTGGGCGACGTCATCAACCACGTGTCCCTGGAGAAGTGGCTGCTCGAGCTGCGCGAGCTCCAGACCTCGGGCCAGGTGGACCGCGACCTGCTCCTCCACATCAACTTCGATGCGGACGTGGAGACGTGGCTGCCCCAGGACATGCCACCCGGCCTGGGTTGGTTCCCCAACGCCGGCGGGCTGCCCGAGTACATCGAGGCGGTGAACAAATACGCTTGGGCCGGCTTCACCACACCGGGCCGCTACCTGGAGAAGCACACGCCGGTGGGCGAGGTGCTGGTGCGGCAGGATCTGGCCGACGGCGCCTACGACGGCCAGTACTCCTGGGCCGAGAAGCTGCCCAGCCATGAGCTCTGGACCCAGCTGGAGCAGTCGCGGCTGGCGGCGCGGCGCGCGGCGGCCTGGAGCGCGGAGGCGTCGATCCGGGCGCTGGCCGCGGCCGAGAGCCTGCTGCGCAAGGGCACGGATTCCAGCTTCTTCCGCCGACTGGTGGCGCTCTCCACCACCCACTTCGGGATGAGCACGCCCCTGGTCAACGAGGAGCGCCAGGACGCGGCCGAGCGCGTGGTGGCCGACGCGCGCGCGCGCGCCCAGGAGGCCGAGTGGCTGCTGGCCTGGGCCGCCCGCGAGTGGGCCGGCCCGACGGACGATCGCGCCCTCTACGTGCTGCGGGTGCGCGACGTGCGCGAGAGCGGCCCGCCGGCGCACAGCCTGGTGCGCGTGCCCCTGCTCTTCCGCGGCCCGGCACCGCGCGTGGCCGTGGTGGACGACGAGGGACTCCCGGTGCCCTCGGTCCAGGGCGCGCCGGACCGCGCCGGCGGCCTGGAGCGAGCGGAGCTGCTGGCGTTCCTGAAGCTGGCGCCGGGCGAGGCCCGCACGCTGCGCGTGGTGGTGCGAGACGAAGCGCCGCGCGAACCGCGCCCGAGCCCCGTGTTCCTGGAGCTTCCGCAGGTCACACCCTTCGTCACCTACAAGAGCGACGATCGCCCCCGGCGCCACGAGGCGCTGCCCTGGACCCTGGTTCCCGAACCGACCCGCGACGGCTTCGCCCACCGCCACGCCACCACCCGGATCAAGCTCCCCACCCCCGACGGCGAGAAGTGGGTCGAGCTGCGCGCCGACTGGCGCCGCCCGCCCGGCGTGTCCTGGCTCGTGGCCGACGTGGAGGTGACCTACCCCTACACCGAGAAACGCGACCTGCTCCACACCAGCCAGCAGAAGCTGCGCCGCTACATGGACTTGGGCTGGGTCGAGGTGGCGCCCTTCGAGCTGACGCCTCCGCTGTCCGGAACCCGCGACGACCCGCTGCGGGTCTGGAAGCACAACTACCTGGGCGTCACGTCCTCCTTCGACCTGGACTACGCGCGCATCAACCCGAACAACGCCGAGCTCGATGCGTTCAACCACCAGGTCACCGCGGCCTGGGTCGCGCTCAGCGACGGAGAGCGCGGACTCCTGCTGGCCCAGAGCGCCGACGTGCGCAGCGCCTACGCCTTCGCGCCCATGCGCCTGCGCGAAGTGGACGGCCGCCAGGAGATTCGCGTGAACCCCTTCGGCTCCTACCACGGCCGCCAGCTGGACTACAGCCACATGGGCGGGACCGGGCTGGGCGCCGCCTGGAGCAACCTGCGCTCGTCGTCGCTGCGCCCCAACGGACCCAGCTACAACGGCGCCCGCGAGCGATTCTCGCTGCTGGTGGCGGAGTACAGTGGCGACGCGCCGCCCGAGGCATTGCAGGCCGATGCCGAGGCCTTCTTCCATCCCCCGGCGCTGCTGATCCTGAAGAGTCCCTTCGCCGACGACGTGCTGCTGCGGCGCGACCTGGAGATGCGCTTCGAAGCCGCGCGCAGGGTGGGAAGCCGCCGCAGCAGCGCCGCCCTGCCCGCGCCCCGCGCGTTCCTGGTCAACCCCAGCGACGGCGCGGTGGATCTGGTCTGGCGAGGTGGGCTGGCGCCGGCTGGACCCGGACAGCGGCCTCGCGTCCGGCGCCTGGAGCAGCGCGCGCATCCCGCGCGCCCGACGCCACCGGGTGTCGGGCCTCCCCAACGGCGAGACCCGGGTCTTCCGCATCCGCGCCCTGGGTCGCTCGGCCCACGGTGAGGTGACCAGCCCCTGGACCCCGGACATCGCGGCCACGGCCAACCCGATTCCGCCCGTGGCCATCACCAGCGCCACCGAAGGCGCGCCGCTCGGCCTGAAGCTGCGCACCTTCTACTGGGGACTCGTACACCTCTTCACCACCCCGTAGCCCCACGGCCCAACATCGCGCCTCCCGAGCCTGCGGCCCGCAAGCCCGAGGCGACAGAGCTTGCCCCTGCTACCGGAGTCCGACGAGGGTGCGCAGCGAGCCGCAGGCGAGCGAAGAGCAGGCCCCTGCAAGAATAAGCGGAGGGCCTCGGCCGGCTCAGAATGGGACGCCGGTGCCGCTCAGGCCGCAGTAGCCCGAAGGGTTCTTGGCCAGGTACTGCTGGTGGTAGGCCTCGGCGTACCAGAACTTCGGCGCGTCCAGGATCTCGGTGGTGATGGGCCGGCAGCCCGCGGTCTGGAGCTCCTTGCCGTAGGCCTCGGCGCTGGAGTGGGCCTGCTCGCGCTGGGCGTCGCCGAAGGTCGCGATCAGCGAGCGGTACTGGGTGCCCCTGTCGTTGCCCTGGCGGTTGCCCTGGGTCGGGTCGTGGCCTTCCCAGAAGAGCCGCAGCATCTCCGCGTAGCGGGTCGCGGCGGGGTCGAAGACCACCAGCACCACCTCGGCGTGGTCGGTGCGGCCGCCGCAGATCTGCTCGTAGCTCGGGCTCTCCACGTGGCCGGCTGCGTAGCCCACGGCCGTGGTGTGAACGCCCGGAGCCTCCCAGAAGAGCCGCTCGGCGCCCCAGAAGCAGCCCATCCCGAAGACCGCCGTCTCCAGGCCCTCGGGGAACGGGGGCTCGATGGGCTTACCCAGAACCAGGTGGTCCATGGCGGCCAGTCTAGCAACGGGCCGCCGGCATCCAGCATCTATACTGGGACCCTCACACCCAGGAGGACCCCCCATGGGTTGGACCGCGGAAGACATCCCGCCCGGCGGACTCGCCGGCAAGACGATCATCGTCACCGGAGGCAACTCGGGCATCGGCTTCGAGGCGGCGCGCGCCTTCGCCGGCCGCGGCGCCCAGCTCGTGCTCGCCTGCCGCAACCCGCAGAAGGCCGGCGACGCCGTGGACCGGCTGCAGGCGGCGCACGCCGACGCCCAGGTGGAGGTGCTGCCCCTCGACCTGGCCAGCCTGGCCAGCGTGCGCGACTTCGCCAAGCAGTTCAGCGAGCGTTATCCGAGTTTGGATGTGCTGTGCAACAACGCCGGCGTGATGGCGCTTCCGCTGCGACGCACCGCCGACGGCTTCGAGATGCAGGTGGGCACCAACCACCTGGGCCACTTCGCGCTGACCGGGCTGCTGCTGGAGAAGCTGCTGGCGACGCCCGGCTCGCGGGTGGTGAACGTCAGCAGCACCGCGCACAAGATCGGCAAGGTGGATCTCGACGACCTCAACTACCAGCAGCGGCGCTACCGGAAGTGGGCCGCCTACGGGCAGAGCAAGCTCGCCAACCTCTACTTCACCTACGAGCTGCAACGCCGGCTGGAGCGCGCCGGGGTGCAGGGCACGCTGACCGCAGCCGCCCACCCCGGCTACGCAGCCACCAACCTGCAGTTCGTGGGTCCGCAGATGATGAACTCGAGATTCCTGGAGCGCGTCGCCGGCCTGGCGAACCGCATCGTCTCCCAGCCGGCCAGCATGGGCTGCCTGCCCACGGTGTACGCCGCGGTCCACGCGGACGTGGAGGGCGGCGGCTACTACGGCCCGGACGGCTTCCAGGAGATCGCGGGCCATCCCAAGAAGGTGGCGTCCAC
>JAFDET010000022.1 GCA_019310195.1 Deltaproteobacteria bacterium | reverse complement strand
AACAGAGCCCGCTGGCACGCGCCGTGAGCGCAGCCTTCGACGAAAGCGCCCGCGTGAAGCGGGAGTTCGCCGCCGGGCACGCCCAGGCCATGGAGCGCGCCGCGCGGATCCTCATCGACTGCTTCTCGCGGGGCGGCAAGGTGCTGCTCTTCGGCAACGGCGGCTCGGCCGCCGACGCGCAGCACATCGCTGCGGAGTGGGAGGGCCGCTTCCGGCGCGAGCGGCCGGGGCTGCCCGCGATCGCCCTCACCGCGAACACCTCCGATCTCACGGCGATCGCCAACGACTACGGCTTCGAGCGGGTCTTCGCGCGCCTGGTGGAGGCCCACGGCCGCAAGGGCGACGTGGCCATCGCCCTCTCTACGTCCGGCAACTCGCCCAACGTGCTGGCGGCGCTGGACGAGGCCCGGGTGCGCGGCATGCATACGCTGGGGCTCGCCGGCAACGACGGCGGCAAGCTGGCGGGTCGGGTCGACGTGGCCCTGGTGGTTCCCTCGGATCGCACCGACCGGATCCAGGAGGTGCACATCACCGCCTTGCACGCCCTGTGCGACGCGGTGGACGACGCGCTCTATCCGGAGACTGCTCGGTGAGCCGCAAGCCTCCGAAGATCGACCGCAGCAAGGTCCGCACGGTCCCTGCGCGTCGCCGCATCAGCAAGGTCAAGCGAACCGACGAGGCCACGCCGCACAAGCCCGGCCAGAGCTTCGCGGCGTTCCTGGACGGGTTGCCCGAGATCCTGGGCGCCCGCGACCTGCGCCTGGTGATCCAGGCCACGGCCCGGGCCCACAAGCGGCGCAAGACCGTCCTCTTCGGCTTCGGTGCGCACCTGATCAAGGTGGGACTGGCGCCGGTGGTGGTGGACCTGATGGAGCGGGGGATCGTCACGGCGCTGATGATGAACGGGGCCGGCTGCGTTCACGACCTGGAGCTGGCCATGATGGGGCGCACCAGCGAGGACGTGGCGCCGGCCCTGGATGACGGCAGCTTCGGGATGGCGCGGGAGACCGGCGAAGCGCTCAACGACGCCATCGGCGCGGGCTACGCGGACGGGCTGGGCATGGGCGAGGCCATCGGCCGCGCCATCGCGGAAGGGCCCTATCGGTACAAGGAGCGCTCGGTGTTGGCCACCGCAGCGCGCCTGGACGTTCCGGTGACGGTGCACGCGGCCATCGGGACCGATATCCACCACATGCATCCGGGCGCCGACGGTGCCGCCCTGGGCGCCACCAGCTACCGGGACTTCGAACGCCTGACCGGGGTGGTCGCCACCCTGCAGGACGGCGTGGTCTTCAACGTAGGCTCGGCGGTGATCCTGCCCGAGGTGTTTCTCAAGGCCCTGGCCCTGGCGCGCAACCTGGGACACAAGGTCGAGCGCTTCACCACGGTGAACCTGGATTTCCTGCGCCAGTACCGGCCGACCGTCAACGTGGTGGAGAGGCCCACCCGCAAAGGCGGGCGCGGCTACTCGATCTTGGGCCATCACGAGATCCTCCTGCCCCTGATCGCGGCCGGCGTAGTCGAGGCGGTGGAGAAACCTTCCCAGTGAGTCGTATCGTCCTGAAGGAGGGAGACATCACCGCCGAGGCGGTGGACGCCATCGTCAACGCCGCGAACAGCGCGTTGGTTCTGGGGGCCGGCGTGGCCGGTGCGATCCGTGCGAAGGGCGGCCCGCAGATCCAGGCCGAGTGCGACGCCCACGGCCGCATCGCCGTGGGCGATGCCGCGCTGACCGGCGCCGGCGACCTGGATGCGCGCTTCGTGATCCACGCCGCCAGCATGCCGCCCGGGGGGCAGGCCAACGAGATCAGCGTGCGCACGTCCCTGCGGCGCAGCCTGGAGCTGGCGGCCGAGCAGGGCTGCCGGACAGTGGCGGTTCCCGCGATCGGCGCGGGCGTGGCGGGGGTTCCGGTCCGGCGCAGCGCCGAGATCCTGCTGGACGAGGCGCGGCGCCATCTAGAGGGCGAGACGCCGATCGAGGAGATTCGCTTCGTCCTCTTCGGCGAGCAGGCCTACCGGGTCTTCGAGAGCGTCAACGACGCCTCCCGGATCCAGGCCCAGATGGACCGGCTCCGGCGGCGTTGAACCCGGTGCACCCCGGAGCGGGGTCGGGCGCTATTCTGTGGCGCCATGACTCTCCTGCTCCAGCTCGCCGCGGCCCTCTATCTGGCCTCCGGCCTCGCCGGCGCCGTCTCCCTGTCCATCGCCGGGGTGCGCACCGGCCGGGTGGCCCTGGCCCTGATGGGGACCGCCGCCCTGGCCCACGCGGCCTCCTTCCTGGCCCTGCACGGCGTGGATCCGGTGCCTCGGCTGACGGACCTGCCCCAGGCCCTGTCGTTCGTGGCCCTGGTGGGCGCGATCTCCTTCGGGATCTTCGCCCGGCGCGGGCGGCTGGCCGGGCTGACCGTGCTGCTGGGCCCGCTGGCCTTCCTGGCCGCCTTCTTCGCCGCGCTCCACGCGCCCGACCCGGGGGTGGACGTGATGGGCGGCGCCTGGCCCCACGCACACGTGCTGCTGGCCGGCAGCGGGCTGGCCCTGCTGGCGGTGGCCGCCGTGGCCGGGGGCTTCTATCTGGTGGAGAACCGGCGCCTGAAGCGCAAGCAGATCCAGGCGAGTCCGCGCTCGTTGCCGTCGCTGGAAACCCTGGACCGGATCAACGTCGTCACCCTGGCTGTCGGCTTCCCCCTGCTCACCCTGGGCGTCTTGACGGGGATGATGTGGGTGCAGGGCGTTCGCGGCTCGTTCTTCACGGGCTCCGCTCACGAGGCGTGGAACGGGATCGCCTGGCTGATCTACGCCGCCCTGGTGGTCGCGCGCTTCGGCGCCCACCAAGGCGCTCGCGACGCCGCGGCCAGTGCCCTGGCGGGCTTCGCGTTCCTGCTCTTCGCGGTCCTGGGCGTGGGGATCCTGGCGTGAGGCTGCTGCTGGTCGGCCTCTCGCACCACACCGCGCAGGTGGACCTGCGCGAGCGCTTCGCCGTGGACGACCCGGAGCCCCTGCTGGACAAGCTGGTGGCGGGCGACGAAGTCGAGGAGGCCTTCCTCCTCTCCACCTGCAACCGCACCGAGCTGCTGGTGGTTACCCGCCAGCTGGAAGCAGCGCGTCACCGGCTGCACTCGTTCTTTACCCGCGAGATGGCTGCGGGGCGCGCCGATGCGGCGGAGCTGGAGGACGTCCTCTACGAGCACACCGACTCGGAGGCCATGCGCCACCTTTTCCGCGTGGCGGCGTCGCTGGACTCCATGGTAGTGGGTGAGCCGCAGATCCTGGGGCAGGTGAAGGATGCCTACCGGGTGGCGGCGGCTTGCGGCGCCACCCGGGTGGTGCTGGGGCGGCTGCTCGACCGGTCCCTGGCCACCGCCAAGCGGGTGCGCAGCGAGACGCGCATCGCCGAGCGCCCGGTCTCCGTGGCGCGCGTTGCCGTGGACCTGGCCGGGCAGATCTTCGAGTCGCTGGAAGGCAAGCGCGGCCTGCTGATCGGGGCCGGAGACATGGGCGCCATCGCGCTGGAGGCGCTGCACGCCCAGGGCTTGCAGGAGCTGGACGTAGCCAACCGCACGCCCCAGCGGGGCGCCGAGCTGGCCGAGCGCTTCGGCGCCCGCGCCCACGGTCTGGACCGGTTGCCCGAGCTGCTGCGCGCCGCTGACGTGGTGCTGCTCTCGGTGGGCGGCGCCGCGCCTCTCCTCACACCGGAGCTCGTGGCCGAGGCGATGCGCGGGCGCGGCCATCGGCCCATGTTCGTGATCGACATCGGGGTGCCGCGCAACGCCGATCCCGCGGTGAACGAGATGCAGGGCATCTACCTCTACGATCTGGACGATCTGGACGCGGTGGCGGCCAGCAACGTGGAGCAGCGCCGGCGCGAGATGGACCTGGCCGAGGTGATCATCCACGAAGAGCAGCAGCGCTTCGACGGCTGGATGGCGGCGCTGCGCGCGGTGCCCACCATCAAGCACCTGCGCGCGCGGGCCGAGGCCGTGCGTCGAGCCGAGCTGCTGCGCGCCGGGCGCAAGCTGGAGCTGAACGACGAGCAGCGCGAGGGGGTGGAGGCGCTGACTCGTGCGATCGTGAACAAGCTGCTGCACGCACCGGTGTCGCGGCTTCGCGCCGGCGGCGAAGAGGAGGCGGGCCTGGCCTATCTGGAGGCGGCGCGGGTGCTCTTCGCCCTGGACGACTCCGACGCGCCGGGCGCCGAAGCCGACGACGACCCGGACGCGTACAAGCCGGAATGAAGCTTCGCATCGCTACCCGTCGCAGCGACCTGGCGCTGGTGCAGGCGCGTCGCGTGGCCGGCGCCATCCGAAAGGCCCTGGGTGTCGAGGTGGATCTCGTCCCCTTGCAGACCACCGGCGACCGTTTGAAGGAAGCGCGTCTGGCCGACGTTGGAGGCAAGGGCCTGTTCGTGAAGGAGATCGAGGAAGCGCTTCTCGATGGGCGCGCCGACGTGGCCGTGCACAGCGCCAAGGACCTTCCGGCGGAGCTGGCGCCGGGGTTGCGACTGGCGGCTTTCCCGGAGCGCGCCGATCCGCGCGACGCCCTGGTCGCTGCCGCGCCGGGGGTCCGGCTTCTCGATCTGCCCCGGGGCGCTCGCGTCGGCACGGGCAGCGTTCGCCGCACCGCACAGCTTCTGGCGGCGCGCCCGGACCTGGAGATCGTCCCGCTGCGCGGGAACGTGCTCACGCGTCTGCGCAAGCTGGATGAGAACGACCTGCACGCGATCGTGCTGGCGTGCGCCGGGCTGGACCGGCTGGGCCTGGCGGATCGCATCGCGGAGCGGATTGCGCCGGAGCTGCTCTTGCCGGCGCCCACCCAGGGAATCCTTGCCGTGGAGACCCGGGAAGAGGGCTCGCTCGCCGATGACCTGCGGGCGCTGGACGACGACGCCGCGCGTGTCGCCGCAGAGGCCGAGCGGTCCTTCCTGGCCGTCGTGGAAGGCGACTGCAAGGTGCCGGTGGCGGCCCTGGCCGAGGTGGACCCCGGCGAGGGCGTGCGCATCCGTGGCCTGGTGGCTGCGCTGGACGGAAGCGTGCTGGCGCGGGGTGCGGCGCGGGGCGCCGACGCCGCCGCCGCAGGCGATGCTGCGGCCCGGCAGGCGCTGGCCGCGGGCGGTGAGGAGATCCTGCGCCGCCTGCGCGAGGCCGCGGGGTGAGCGGCCGCGTCATCCTGGTGGGGGCCGGTCCCGGCGCGGCGGATCTCTTGACCCTGCGCGGCGCCGAGGCCCTGCGCGGCGCGGACGCGGTGCTCTACGACGAGCTGGCGGCCCACGAGCTCCTGGATCTGGCTCCGCCCGCCGCGCTGCGCATCGACGTGGGCAAGCGCGGCCACGACCCTCCGACCCTCGACCAGGAGAACATCAACGCACTGCTGGTGAAGCTGGCGCGCGAGGGCAAGACCGTGGTGCGCCTGAAGGGCGGCGACCCGTTCGTGTTCGGACGTGGGGCGGAGGAGGCGGGCGCCTGTGCCGACGCGGGGATTCCCTGCGAGGTGGTGCCCGGGGTGTCTGCTGCGCTGGCCGCGCCCGCCCTCGCCGGGATTCCCGTCACGGATCGGCGTTACGCGGCGTCCTTTGCGGTGGTGACGGGGCACAAGGACCCGACGCGCGCGTCCCGCGAACTGCGTTGGGATGCGTTGGCCGAGGCGGCGGATACCCTGGTCGTGTTGATGGGCATGCGCAATCTGGAGACGATCCTGGACGAGATCGGACGCGTGCGGCCGCCCGATACGCCAGCTGCGGCCATCATGTGGGCCGGCACGCCCCGCCAGCGCACGGTGGAGGCGCCGCTGGGCAAGCTGGCACAGCGGGTGCGCGAGGCCGGCGTGGGCACGCCGGCCACGCTGGTGGTGGGCGACGTGGTCCGGCTGCGTCATCAGCTCGCAGCGCCCGCGGAGCTGCCCCTGGCCTCGCGGAAGGTGCTGGTCACGCGCGGCGACGAGCAGGGCGCAGTGCTGGTCGCCGCACTGGAGCGCGCCGGCGCCGAGGCGGTCCACCTGCCCATGCTGCGCTTCGAGCCGGCCGAGGACCCCGCTGCGTTGGATGCCTGCCTCGAGCGGCTGGGCGACTACGACGCCCTGGTGCTCGCCAGCGCCAATGCCGCCCGCTTCCTGGCCGAGCGCGCCCGTGTGCGCGGGGTTTCCCTCGATGCCCTGCGCGGGATGGTGCTGTGCATCGGCCCGGCGTCGGCGGCGGCTGCACGCGCCGCGGGCCTGCGCGTGGATCGCACGCCGGAGGGCCGGCGCGACGCACAGGGCCTGCTGGACGAGCTCAGCCGTTGGATCGATCCGGCGGGCAAGCGCTTCCTCCTGCCCCAATCGCAGATCGGCCGGGCGCTGCTTCCCGACGGCCTGCGCGGTGCGGGGGCGCAGGTGGATGCGCCGGTGGCCTACCGCACGCTTCCGCCGGAGCCCGACGCGCCGCAGGCCGAGGCCCTGCGCCGACGCCTGGCGCGCGGGCTCGACGCAGTGACTTTCACCAGCCCCAGCGCCGTGCGAAACTGCCTTGGGCTCCTCGACGCAGAGTCGCAGCAGGCCCTCTCGCGCTGCGTACTGGTCGCCGTGGGACCCACCACGGCAGCGGCGCTGCGGGAGGCGGGACTGGAGCCGGACGTGGTTCCCGAGGAGGCCGGGGTCGAGGAGCTGGTGGAGGCCCTGGTCGCTCACGAGGCAGCGCGGCCTGGCGCCGCAGAAGAGGAACAGGGAGAACCCGCATGAGCTTTCCCGACGTTCGCATGCGGCGCTTGCGCCGCACCGAGGCGCTGCGCCGCATGTGCCGCGAGACGGTCCTGCGCCGGGACGACCTGATCCTGCCGCTCTTCGTGGTGGAGGGAAGCGGCGTCCGCGAGCCCGTGGCGTCCATGCCGGGCGTTCATCGCCACTCCGTGGACACGCTCGTGAACGAGCTCAAGGAGGTGCACGACCTGGGGATCCCGGGCGTGATCCTCTTCGGCATCCCGACCGACAAGGATGCCCGGGGCTCCGGGGCCGACGCCGCCGACGGGATCGTCCAGCGCGCCGTCGAAGCCGCCAAGCGCGCGGAGCCCGGTTTGTGCGTCATCACCGACGTGTGCCTGTGCGAGTACACGGACCACGGCCATTGCGGGGTTCTGGACGGCGAGCAGGTGGAGAACGACCCCAGCGTCGAGCGGCTGGCTGCCACGGCGGTGTCCCACGCCCGCGCCGGGGCCGACGTGGTGGCGCCGTCGGACATGATGGACGGCCGCGTCGCGGCGATCCGCGCGGCCCTGGACGCCGACGGGCACCGGGACGTTGCGATCCTCTCCTACGCGGCGAAGTTCGCCAGCGCCTTCTACGGGCCCTTCCGCGACGCCGCCGAGAGCACGCCTGCGTTCGGCGATCGCCGCGCATACCAGATGGACCCCCCCAACGCGCGCGAGGCTCTGCGCGAGATGCGCCTGGACCTGGCCGAGGGCGCCGACGCGCTGATGGTGAAGCCGGCGCTCCCCTACTTGGATGTCCTGGCCGCCGCGCGGCGCGAGTTCGACCTGCCGTTGGCGGCGTATCACGTCTCCGGCGAGTACGCGATGCTCAAGGCTGCCGCCGAGCGCGGCTGGCTGGACGGAGAACGCGCCATGGCCGAGGCACTGCTCGCCATCAAGCGGGCCGGCGCAGATTGGATCCTGACCTACGCGGCCAAGGAGATCGCGCCGACGCTGTAGCGGGCGCGAGCGGAGGGGCAACCGTGCGCACTGTGTACAAGGTGGTCGAGCTGGGCACGGTCACCGACGAGGAGATCGAGAAGACGCTCAACGAGTGGACCTCGCAGGGCTGGAAGCTCGACGGTATCCAGTTCGCCATGCGGGATTCCTCGAAGCGCCCCTCGATGGCCTTCGTGACGTTTGTCCGGGAGGAGGGTTCGTAAAGGATGCGCTGCTCGCAACTCGCGCGATGCGTCGCCGTCGCCACGCTGCTCGCCACGCTGTCTCCGGCCGGCGCCGCCCGCGCCCAGCAGGCCCAGGAGGCGACGGACCTGCTGCTGGCGCTGATCCGACTGCGCTCTCCGGGTATCGAGAACGTCGGGACCAAGTCCCAGATCATCGAGGCTGTGGCGGCGCAGAACGGCTTCAAGCTGTCGGACGCCGAGATCCAGAAGCGCGACGGGGAGTGGCAGGCCAGCATCGAGGTCACGCCGTTCAAGAAGCAGCTCCAGACCAACGAGGCCGGCCGCATCCTGCGCGGCTTCGTCGAGCGGGGAAACAAGACCTACACCGAGGGCCTGCTCATGGACAAGCGCGGCGCGCTGGTCGCCGCCTATCCCGCTCCCTCGGACTACTACCAGGGCGATGAGGACAAGTTTCGTTCGCCCTTCCAGTCCGGCGAGCTCTACATCGGGCCCATCCACTTCGACCACAGCACCCAGGCCTACGTGTCGGACGTCTGCACGCCGATCTTCGAGGAGGGCTCCAGCGCGATCGGCGTGCTGTGCATGGCGGTGCGTCTTTCCAAGGGTCCCGGCATCGCACCCGACAAGCGGCACGAGTAGGCCGGGCGGATGGACGCAGTCGCGCTGGAGACGCTCGATCTCGAGGCGTACATCAGCCTGGCGACGTTCCGTCGCAGTGGTCGTGCCGTGCAGACCCCGGTCTGGTTCGCCCTGCGCGACGGCCGCCTCTGGGTGTTCAGCGCGGGGGACGCGGGCAAGGTGAAGCGCCTGCGCAACGGCTCGCACATCCGCGTGGCGCCGTGCACCGTGCGCGGCCGCGTGACGGGCGATTGGCTCGAAGGAACGGGGCGCATCGTCGATGATTCCGCCGAGATCGAGGCCGCCTACGACGCGCTGCGCGACAAGTACGGCTGGCAGATGCGCCTGACCGACTTCCTCTCAGGCCTCAGCGGCCGCCGCACTCGCCGAGCCGTCCTCGCCCTGACCCTCTCCTAGTCAACCAACGGGACAGTCCCGGAAGTTTCCAGACCCCTGAGGAACTGAGGGGACTGTCCCGTCAGTTCCGTTGGCGGAAGAGGGTTCCGAGGCGGCGGGCGGCGCGGCGGTTGCCGCTGAGCTTGAGGCGATCGTCTTCCAGGGCGGAGTCGAAGCTCCGCTCTCCGTGGGTGAGCTGCTGCCAGGTCTCCGGATCGGTGGTCAGCACCGCGTCCGGCTGCCGGCCCGGCCCCGTCCAGGTGGTGAGCTCGCCCTCCTCGACCTGGAAGCAGAAGACCTCGTCGCCGACGCGGAGCTCGTAGAGGCAGTCCGCGCCGCGGGCGGTGTCGGGCTCGAACAGGGCTCGTGCCGCCAGCACGTCCCAGCCGGCCCGGCTGTGGTGGCTGCGGCGGCGACGCAGGCCCAGGCTGCGCCCGAACCGCACCAGTCCCAGCAGCACCGGCTCCAGCTCATGGCCGAACTCGGTCAGGGCCCAGGCCGCGGCGCCCGCCGGCGGCGGGAGCTGGGTCCGCTCCACCAACCCATCGCTCTCGAGCTGCTGCAGGCGCGCGGACAGCAGGTTGGGCCCCATGCCCGGCAGGGCGTCCTGCAGGTCCTTGAAGCGGCGCGGGCCGGTCAGCAGCTCGCGCACCACCAGCAGGGTCCAGCGCTCCCCCACCCGGTCCAAGGCCTGGGCGGCATAGCAGGTCTGGCGATAGCTGCGACGGCCCATCGCGGAGCTCCCGGTTCGGTTGAGAACTTAAGTTTTATATAGTATACGATTACAAAATCGCAAGACCGGAGGACCCATGCAACCCCACGATCCCTCGCGCCTGTTGCGCCTCGCCCTGCGGGCCAACGCCGCCTTCTCGACCGTCTCGGGCCTGGTGCTCGCCGTTGCCGCTCCGCTCCTGGGACCCTGGCTCGGGATTCCGCCGCTGGGCCTGGCCGTCGTGGGCCTGGGGCTGCTGCCCTTCGCGTGGCTGCTGTTCCGGAACGCCGCGCGCACTCCCATCCACGAGCCCGAGGCCCGGCTCGCCGTAGGCGCCGACATCGCCTGGGTGCTGGGCAGCGTGGCGCTGGTTGCCTTCGACCCGCTCGGTCTGACCCTGGCCGGCCGGGTGGCCGTCATCGTGATCGCGCTGTGCGTGGCCGACTTCGCGCTGCTCCAGGCGCTGGGGCTGGGTCGGCTGCGGCGCGCGCCCCTGGCGGCCTGATCAGACAGCGGCCTTCGGTCGCTCGGCTCGCGGCAGGACCAGCGGAAGGAGCGCTGCGCACGCGAATCCCGTCAGACCTCCGGCGATGTAGGGCGCCCGGGGTCCCACGTGTTCCAGCAGCCAGCCCGCCGTCACGTTGCTGGCGATTCCGCCCAGGCCCACGCCGACCATGGCCAGCAGGCCCTGGGCTGTGGAGCGGAGGCGTTCGGGAACGGCCGCTTCCAGGTAGAGGGGAGCGCCGATGACCAGGCCCGCCACGGTGACGCCGTGGAGGGGCTGCACCGCGTAGATGGCGGCGTTGCTGTCGGCGAAGCCGCACACCGTCCAACGCACGCCGCCGGCCGCGATGCCGATGAAGAGCAGCCCGCGTGGCCCCAGACGCTTCAAGGAGGCGCCCGTGTAGAGCACCAGCGGGATCTCCAGGGCGAGCATGAGGACCCACAGGTTTCCGACCGTCTCCATGCTGCCGCCCTGCGAGCGGATCAGCAGTGGGAAGAGCCCCATGGGCCCCTGCAGCGCCAGGTAGGCCAGCACGGTGAGGCCCAGCAGGACGACGACCGGCCGGTGGCGGAGCAGCGCGTGCCAGTCGCCCCGCTGGGAGCGCAGCGCTTCCTCGCCGCCGCGGGGGATCCTCAGCCCCACGGCCGCGGCCGCCAGGCAGAGCAATGCCGTCAGCGGGAAGAGCAGACCGAGGCCGGGCTCGCTCACTCCCGGCGCGGCGGACCAGCCCCGTGTGGTCTGCAGCCAGTCCAGGAGCCGCGGAAAGCCCACCACCAGGATCAGGAACCCGACGGTGCCCCAGACGCGCACGCGCCCGAAGGCGCGGGCGCTGGGGTCGCGCAGAGCGGCCAGGCTCACCGCCACGGTCTGGGGAATCACCGCCGTAGCGAAGCTGGCCAGGAACACGGTGCTCAGCAGCAGGGCCGGGAAGCCCTGGGCCCGGTAGAGGACGCCGTGGCCCGCCGCCGCGCCCACGGCCAGCAGGACCAGTACCCGCGCGCGGGCTCCGCGGCGGTCGGCCAGGTGGCCCCAGAGCGGCTGGGCCACGATGCCCACCGCCGGGATCATCGCGATGACGAGCCCCACCTGGGTGCCGCTGAGCCCCGCGTTCTCGCGCAGGTAGAGGGAGAAGAAGGGGAAGAAGATCCCCAGCCCGCCCAGGTACAGGAACCAGAAGGCGGCGAGCGGCCCTTGGCTGCCCATGGCTTCAGGGCCGGGGCTTGGCTGCGTCCAGCAGCGCCTCCAGGCGGGCCACGAGCGCGGGATCGTCCGGCACCGTGCGCGGGGTGAAGCGCGCCACCACCCCACCGTCGCGTGCCACCAGGTACTTCTGGAAGTTCCACTCCACGGGGCCGCCCAGCGGCGCCGGTCGCGAGGTCAGCCACGCGTAGAGCGGGTGGATGTCGTCCCCCTGGACGTGGATCTTGGAGAACATCGGGAACTGGATGCTGTAGGTGGCGCGGCAGAAGTCGGCGATCTCCGCGTTGCTGCCCGGCTCCTGGCCCGCGAAGTCGTTGGCCGGGAAGCCGAGCACGGCGAAGCCCCGCTCGCGGTACTTCTCGTGCAGCGCCTCGAGCCCCTCGTACTGCGGAGTGAGCCCGCACTGGCTCGCCACGTTCACGACCAGCAGCACCTTCCCGCGGTAGTCGGCCAGCGGCTGCTCCGCGCCGTCGATCCGCGCGAGGCTGAAGTCATGGATCGAGGTCGGGGGCTTCGCCGCCAGGACCCAGGGAACGAGCAGCGCGACGCACAGCGGAGCGAAGAAACGCATCGGCCTAGTCTAGCTTCTCGGCCCGGACGGCCAGCGCGCGGACCAGCGCCTCCTCGGCGCGGGTCGACTCCGACTCTTCGGTCGGCGCGTACACGACGTAGTCGCCCACCGGCAGCGTGAAGGCCAGCAGGATCGCCCGGCCCGGGGACAGTGGCGCGGTCCCGGCCACACGGATCATCGGTGCGGGTCCCGGCTCTCCGCGCAGCCATTCCCGGGCCTGGCCCAGGCCGCGACCGTGGCGGAGCCGCGCGATCGCCAGCGCGTGGGGCCGCGTGCCGTCGTTCTCGACGCGCAGTGCGTGGGGACCGGGCGCCACCACGAGCGGGGCCGCGATCTCGGCGTCGCCCAGGCGGATCTCCAAGTCGTTCGGGGGCAGCGTGGCGGCGTCGTAGCGCAGCACCTCCAGGGGATGCACCAGGGCCCGGCCTGCGTGGGCGCCCTGGCCGGTCAGGTCGCAGACCAGGGCGTGAGGGCCGGGCTCCAGCGCCAGGATGACGCTGGCTTCGCCCTCGGCTCGCTCTGCGAGGGTGCCGCCTAGGGCGCTCACGCCCAGCGGAAGGGCGCCGCCCTGCGCCAGCGCCTCGGCCAGCGTCTGGGGATCCAGGCCCGGCGGCAGCGCGAGCACGCGCATGCGATGGCTCTGCCATCCCTTGTTGAGGAAGGCGAAGGCCGTGGGGCCCGAGGGAATCCGTTCGGGCGCGTCGAAACGGTCGTCCAGGGCGTGGACCGTGACCACGTGGGGCCCGGCGGCCGCTGCGCTCGCAGCCCACGCGACGGCGAGCCCCAGCGCCCGTGCGATGTGTCGCGGGCTCACGTGGCCAGCCGGGGCATGACGTCTCCCGTCAGCCGCTCCAGCGCCGACTCCGACTCGTCCCTCGACACGCCCGGCACGCCGGAGCGGACGATCAGGAGATCCAGCCCGATGCGCTCGCGGTAGCTCGCCAGCAGATCCACCACCCGGTTGGCCGTGCCGACGATGGCGCGTTCCTCCGCATCGCCCCCCGCCGCGCGGGCCAGGGCGGGCGGCAGCGCGCCCGCCATGCGACCCGTCTCGATGCGCAGGGCTTCCAGCGCGCGCTCCGCTTCGGCGTCGTCGCGCGCTACGTGCACGGTGCGCATCACCGCGACGGGCAGGGTGTCCGGGTCGGCCGTCTCGGGCAGGTGCTCCCGGTGGTAGGCGTAGTTGTCCTCCAGGGTCGCCAGGGTTTCGAGCGGCGACGCCAGGTAGGGCAGGCCGCGTCGGGCGGCCTGGAGCAGCCCCTTGCGTCCGAAGGCCGCCACCAGCAGGGGCGGGTGGGGCTCTTGGAGCGGCCCGGGCGCGTGGGCGGCGGACGCCCAGCGTTCCAGCACCGCGTCGAGCACGGCGTCGAAGCGGTCGCGTTTCTCGGCCCGCGAGACCCCGAACGCCGCGAACAGCGGCGCCCGGAATCCCCGCCCCAATCCCAGCCACACGCGTCCGCCCGAGAGCCGGTCCAGGGTCGCCACCTCGTCGGCCACCTGCTCGGCACGCCGCACGGGCAGCAGCAGGGAGGTCGTGCCCAGCACCAGCCGGCGGGTGCGCGCCGCGAACGCCGCCAGCGCCACCAGCGGCGAAGGCATGGCGCCCTGTGTGAAGTGTCCCTCCGGCAGCCACACCGAATGCAGGCCCAGCCCTTCGGCCCGCTCCACCTGGGTCAGCGCGCGGACGGCATCGCCGGGTCCGCGGGGTCCGCCCAGGGCAATGCCCACCAGGAGGCCGCGCCCGGGCGTCATGCGGGCGGGGCCGCTGGCGCCGACGCTCCGGCTCCGAACACGTAGGGCAGCACCACCGGCAGCAGATCCACCTTGGAGCCCAGGCTGCGCGACACGCCGGAGAGCAAGCCCAGCACCCGACCCAACAGCACGACGTGGCTGGGGATGACCACGATGGGGTTGCGGCGGATCTCGGCGCCCAGCTCGTCGTTCCAGCGCGAGAAGGCGCGCGACTCCGCCCAGGAGCGTTCGCGCACGCGCTGGGCGAACTCCAACGCGAAGCGGGCGACTTCGACCAGGGACTCGCTGCTGCCGTCGCGCGTCTCGAAGCCCAGGTCGAGGAACGCCTCCACCATCGCATCGGCGTCCCCGCCGATCAACGCGGCCGAGAACGCCAGGATGCCCAGGCGGAAGTTCGGCGGCAGCTCCTTGGAGAGCCCCCAGTCCAGCAGGCACAAGCGCGGGCCGGACGGCTGCACCAGCAGGTTCCCGGGGTGCGGGTCCGCGTGGAAGAGTCCGTGCACCAGGATCTGTTCGCACCAGGTTTCCACCAGGATGCGGACCACCTGGTCCGGGTCCACACCCGCGGCGCGCAGCGCATCGACGTCGGTGATCTTGATCCCTTCCAGGAACTCCATGCACAGCACGCGGCGTGTGGTGTGCTCCCAGACGATCTCGGGCACCACCACGTCGTCGCGGTGGGAGAGCAGGTCGGCCATGCGCTCGGCGTTGCGGGCTTCGTGCTGGAAGTCGAGCTCCTGGGGTACGTGGGTCGCCAGCTCGTCGATCAGCGGCATCAGATCCAGCTCTCGCTCCAGCCAGCCCACGGCCCGAAACAGCGAGCGCAGGTTGGAGAGATCGCTCCTTATCAGGCTCTCGATCTCCGGGTACTGGACCTTGACGGCGACGCGCCGTCCATCGTGCAGGCGCGCCTCGTGCACCTGCGCCAGGGAAGCCGAGGCCAGGGGCCGCGTTGCGAATTCGGCGAACACGTCCTCCAAGGGCCGGCCGTACTCCTTCTCGACGGTGCGGCGTACGATCTGGAAGGGCTTGGGCGGGACGCGGTCCTGCAGCCGGGCCAGCACCTGCACGTACTCCGGGGGCAGGATGTCTGGGCGCGCTCCGAGGAACTGGCAGCCCTTGAGAATCATCCCCCCCAGCTCGACGGCGGCGTCGTAGATTGATTCGGCACTGCGGCGGTTGAGATCGGACCAGCGTTCGGGCATGTCCGGCGGGCCCAGGCGCCGGGCAATGAACTGGTGGCCCTTGATGCTGAGGTAGATGCGCCCGAAGGTCGTTCCGATGCGTCGCGCGCGGTAGAGACGCTCACCGGGACCGAGGCGGCGGGGGGACATGCTCCGGAAACGCTAACCGATTACCAGAGCTCGGGCGGCTGGGCGGGGCACGACCAGACGCCGGGCAAGGGGCCGTCGTCGTCGTCGAGCTCCACCACTTCGTCCGCCTCGCCGAGGCCCGCCGCCTCGAAGCCGACGCGCGCGTCGCGGATCTCGAAGCTCTCCTCCGCCTCGCCCAGGCCGGCGACCCGGGCCCCCAGGCCATCGAGCGTCACGTCCTCGTCCGCCTCGGGCAGGCCCGCGATGGCTGCGCCCAGGGGCATCTCGCCCGGGAGCGGAATCTCCACGTCCTCTTCCGCTGCGGGAAGCCCGGCGATCGCGGCGCCCAGCTGGGGCTCGTCGGAAATCGGGCCGGCCGGCGCGACGACCTCCCACTCGTCCTCGTCCTCGCCGAACGAGTACTCGTCCTCCAGGTCTTCGTCCCAGGGCGGGCTGTAGTGGCACTGGGTCCAGCCGGGAGCGGCGAACTCCAGCAGGTAGTCGCTGCCCAGGTTCTGGTAGCTGAAATCCGCCTCACCGAGGCCGGGCAAGCCGATCCGCGGCTGCGGAATCGACTGCAGGTCGCCGACCTCGATCAGCTCGTCCAGCTCCTCCGGATAGAGGCCTTCCCGCTCGTAGTACGCGGCCAGGGCGTCGATGACCCGCTGCGCGCTTCCGAGGCGCGTCGCGCGGTAGTCGAGGTTGGCCCAGGCGCGCCCGGCGAAGAGCGGGATCGCCACCAGGATGGCACCCGTGGCGGCGTAGCCGGCCAGGCTGCGCGCGCCCATGGTGAGGTTGCCGACCGCTCGAGCGGACAGGGCCAGGGCCAGCACGGATGCGGCGATCGCGGCCCCCAGGATCCAGAGGCCTCCCGGCAGGCGCAGTGCGACCCACGCCATCGGCAGCGTGACGGCCGCGACGAGTCCGAGGACGGACAGCGCGACACCGCGGGTTCGGACCCGCCAGGCCGCCAGGCCCAGTGCAACACACGCCAGGATGCCCACGATCAGCGGCGCCAGCAAATCGAAGCCGAAGACGGTGACCACGGGCCAGGGCGAGATGTTGAAGCGCAGCGCCGGGTTCGTTCCCGTCGCGTTGGTGGCCATCAGCACGGCCAGCAGCGCGAGCGGCACGTAGACCGCTGCCCGCACGGCCCAGCCGCGGCGCAGCCAGGCGGCGGCCAGCCACGGCGACGCCAGGCTGCACGCGATCACGCTCGCCATGCAGATCATCACCGCCGAGCCGCGCCAGCCGAAGAAGTTCCAGATCATGGGCCCGGGCATGCGAAGCCCGTAGAAGAGGAACAGTCCGGTGCACAGGACGCACGCCACGGCCGCGCTGCGCAGCAATGCGGACCCGGTTGCGAGCCAGACTCCGGCGGCCAGCAGCAGGGCTGGCAGGGTGTAGGCGGCGATGGGGCCCGCCGGATCCTCGCCGAAGGGGGCCAACAGCACCGAGTCCACCAGGAAGCCGCGGGGCTGCCACCAGGGAACCGGTGAGTCCGTGGGGTAGGGCCCGAATCCGTAGAATGCGAAGGTCGTGTAGGCGACGAGGCCTGCCAGCAGGACGCCGGCCACGACGCCCCAGCCGTGCCAGCCGTTGCGTGTGCTCACTTGCTCCCTCCGCCGCGCACGATCGCCACCTTGGCAGCAGCGACCGACTTGCCGCTCTTGCGACCGCTCTGTTCCTTCTCCCGGGGTACGAGCTGGATCTCGGCCTTCAGCTCTACGCGATGGTCGGCCAGGACGCTGCGCAGGATCGCCTCCAGGTCCATGCTCTCGATCACCCGCGCCATTTCCTCGGCCATCTTGCTGGTGAAGTCGCTGCGCGTCCGCTCGCTCTGACCGACGGCGAAATCCACCCAGTCCCGAGGCACAGTGTCCCCCAGGGCCCGTCGGAAGGCCTCTTCCGTGGTGAAGATCCCCGAGAGCCCCAGGGTGAAGGCGCGGCGGAAGAGCTCGGGAAGCAGCGGGGCGCGTTCATCTTGCGTGCTGGAGTTCGACGGTGCGCGTCGCTTCTCACGAGCGCTGTCTTTGCTCCCTTTCCTGTCCGTCATTGGAGTAGACTCCGGTGGATGGATCCGATCCTGGTTCACGACGTGATGGAGGAGAAGGTCGTCACCATCAGTGTCGGCGACCGGCTCTCGACCGTCGAGGATATCATGACGCTGGGCGGCGTGCGGCACATGCCCGTGGTGCGCGCTGGCCGTCTGGTGGGCGTGGTCTCCGAGCGCGATCTGCTGCGCGCCTCGCTCTCGAGCCTGGATCCTCGCCGCCAGGAGCGCCGTGCCTTCCTCGAGGCGATCGACATCTCCCAGGTGATGTCCGCGCCTCCGGTGGTCGTCGATTCCGACACCCCCGTGGAAGAGGCGGCGCGGATCATGGCCGATAACAAGATCGGCTGCCTGCCGGTGGTGCAGGGCGAGGAGCTGGTGGGGATGCTCACCGAGACCGACCTCCTGCGTTACTTCGCCGACCTCGTCACCCGCGACGCCTAGCGGCGCGCATTCAGGGACGTTCCTGAACGCACGTCCGTCAAGGTGCGCTCCAGGGTCAGGCTCCTAGACGCGGACCTGCTTCCAGGCCCCGGACGCGAAGCGCAGCGAGAGCATGGTCGCCTTGACGGCGTAGTCCGCGAGCAGGCAGCACCAGACCGCCACCACCGATCCGCCCAGGACGCCCGCCACGATGTAGGCGGAGACCAGGCGCACGCCGAACAGGCCCGTCAGGATCACGAAGAGCGGGAAGCGCGTGTCCCCGGCGCCGCGCAGCGATCCGCCGAGTGCGAACTCCATCGCCATCAGCGGCTGCACTGCGCCGAGGATGTAGATGAAGATCACGGTCAGGTCGACGGTGTTCTGCCCGGCGGCGCCGAAGATCTGCGCGATCCAGGGCGCGGTCAGGATGATCAGCAGTCCCACGCTGCCCATCACCATCACGGCGCCCCCGGTGGCACGCCAACCGGATCGAGCCGCGCCGTCGGGATCGCCGGCCCCCAGGTGCTGGCCGACCAGGGTGCTCCCGGCCTGCGCGTAGCCGATGCCCGGGACGAACGAGAAGGCCAGGATGCGCACGCCGATCAGGTAGGCGGAGACCGGGTCGGTGCCGAAGCGGGCCACCACGCGCAGGAAGAGCAGCAGCCCCACCTGGAAGGCGATCTGCTCCAGCGCCGTCGGCACGCCGATCCGTATGATGCGCCGCGCCCGATCGGCCGTGAATCCGTCCAGCCAGCCATGGCGGGGGATGGCCAGCCAGTTGCGCCGCCACAGCTCGAGCCAGGCCAGTGCGCCCAGGGTCATGGCGATGCCCGTGCCCAGGGCCGAACCGTCGGTGCCCAGCTTCGGCATGCCGAGCCGGCCGTAGACCAGGCCGTAGTTGAGGATCACGTTCACCAC
>JAFDET010000002.1 GCA_019310195.1 Deltaproteobacteria bacterium | reverse complement strand
TCGAGCAGCGTGTCGTAGACGTTGCCCGTGATGGCATGGGCGCTGGTGGTGTAGGCGACGGCCGGATCCAGGGTCCGCGGCGCCTCGCGGTAGTTCGTGTACAGGATCTTCCGGTCGGCATCCGCGTCGGGATAGGGGTTGTTGCTGCACGCCAGGAGCAGCGCCGCCAGCAAACCCGAAGCCCGGCGCCTCATCCGCCGCCCGACGCGGCGGGACGCTGCAGCTCGAAGACGCTGGGAGCCAGCTCGGGGTTCAGCGCCACCTGGGAGAGATCGATGCGCGCCTTCACCCCGGTGGCGGGAAACGCGATGTCGATCCGATGCGCGAAGGGGGTCTCGCCCACGGGCTCGAGATCGTCGTAGCGGACGTCGAAGGCGGCCACGCCGTCTGCTTCCCAGACCGCCAGGCGGCGCAAGCGCCCGTCGGCATCGAACTCCAGGGCCCGTCGGGCGCGCCCCGACGGGTCCACCAGGATCACCTGCAGCCCGCCGTCGGGAAGCAACGCGGCGCCCGAGGGGCGCAGGGCTTCCAGCTGAGGTGCGCCCAGCAGGACGCGCACCGCCTCGCCCGGCTCCAGGTCGATCCCCGCCACCTCCCAGAGCAGACCCGGCCGCAGCGGCGCCTCCTCGTAGCGATGCTCACGGGCGTCGAAGAAGGCGAAGGTGGTGCCGTCGGTGACCAGCAGCGCCTGGGTCTGGGACAGGAAGCCCAGGATCTCGACGCGCAGCCGCGCCGGGCGCGCGGCCACCAGCACCTGCTTGGAGCGGATCGAGCCCTCGGGACCGTCGACGGCCAGCCGCGCCATGCCGCGCACTGCGTTCAGGCGGGCGCTGCGCGACTCGAGACTCGCCAGAAGCTGCGCGGGCCGCGGATCGTCGATGGCGAGGGGGACGATCGGGGGCTGGGTCGTGCGGCAGGAGACGGCGACCAAGGCCACCGCGGCGGCCGCGAACGCGCGGGCCCTCACTGCACTCCGAGCTCGCGCCGCAGGCTCTCGAACTTGCGGCGCAGCTCGGGCTGCTCGCCTTCCCGGGGCTCCTGCTCGATGGCATCCTCGTAGAACTGGAGAGCCCGGGGCTTGTCGTCCAGGAGCAGATACACGTCGCCCAGGTGCTCCGCGATCACGGGATCGCCGCCGGTCAGCTCCGAGGCGCGCTCCAACTCGTTCAACGCCTTGCGCAGGAGCTTTTGCCCCCGGGCCAGGTCCGTGGCATGGCCGCTCTGCACCAGGGGCTTCGCCCGCATGTAGTAGACCCAGCCCAGGCTGTCGGTGATGAAGCCGTCGTCGGGGCGCAGCTCCAGGGCGCGGGTGATGTAGTCCTGGGCCTCGTCCAGGTTCTCACCCCGCTCCGCCCACGTGTACCCCACGTAGTTGAGCGCCGCGGGGTTGTCCGGATTCTGCTCCAAGGCCCGCTGCATGTAGATCAGCGCCTGGTCGTAGTGCCCGGCCTCGCCGTGCAGGATGCCCAGGTTGTAGAGCAGCTCGTCGTCCCTGGGCGCCTCGGCCAGCAGGATCTCCAGGAAGGCCACTGCGGCTTCGAAGTCGCCGGTCTTGGCCCGCAGGCTGGCCGCGTAGAGATCCAGCGGGCGCGTAGCCTGCACGGCCCGGGCGCGTTCGACCTCCGCCAACGCCAGGGCGTACTCCCCGCGATCCTCCAGGATCACCGCCATCTGGGTCCGGGAGTCCACGTAGTGGCGGTGGTCGGACGGAATCCGGGCGAAGACCTCCATGGCCGCGTCGCCCTCGCCGCGCCGCTGGCGCACCAGACCCAGCAGGTAGGCCACCTCGGAATCGTCCGGGTTCTTCGCCAGCGCGGCCGCCAGCCGGGTCTCGGCGCCCTCGTAGCGCCCGGCTTCGTAGTCCAGCAGCGACAGGCGCACCGCCGAGCGGACGTCCTCCGGGTGGTAGCGGACCACTTCTTCCAAGGCGGCCACGGCCTCGTCGGGCCGCGACAACGCGATGAGCGCGTCCGCCTTGGACGTCAGCGTGGCGTGGTGATGGGGATAGCGCTCCAGAACCCGCTCGTAGACCTCGAGCTCCCCCTCCCGGTCGCCGCGCGTGCGCCTGGAGCGCGCCAGCGCACCGTACACGGCCAGGTTGCCCGGCTCCCGGCGCAGGGCCTCCTCCAGGGCATTCTCCACCTCGATGGGCTGATCCAGGTGCTCATAGACGCCGGCCAGGGCGAACCAGCCGCGCAGCGAATCGGGCTCGCGATCCACGATCCAGCGCGCCGTGGTCAGCGCATCGGGGTAGCGCTCGGCCTCGATGTAGATCGTGTAGAGCAGGAAGGCCGCGCTCTCGCTGCGAGGCTCGCCGTCGTCGGCGCGCAGGACGTCTTCGGCCGCCGCGGTCTCCTTGCGCACCCGGTAGAGGGTGCCGAGCAGGAGGCGCGTGTCCTCATCTTCGGGATCCAGCTGGAAGGCGCGCTCGGCGTGCAGCAGCGCACCGCTGAGGTCGCCCTGGCGCGCCGAAAGCTGGGCCAGCTTGCGCTGCAGGTAGGGCGACCCGGGGTCCTGGCTCGCCGCGCGGCGATAGGCCTCCAGCGACTCGGCCAGCCGGCCTTCGAGTTCGAGCTGTCTCGCAATCAGGAAGTCCAGCTCGGGCGACCGCTCCAGCGCCCTCCCGGCCTGCGGCCTGGCGGGCGTGCCGGGGGCCGGAGAAATGCTGGCGCAGCCCGAGATCGCGATCAGTGCGACCCCCAGCAGCGCGGCCTCCGCTGCGATGCGCGTGGCCCTCATCGAGCCTCGTCGCGGTCCGATGACCCACCCCCTTGTCCGGCCCGAGGAGCGGGCGGGACGCCTCCACACCCTCACTGAGACAGGTAGCCTTTCTCCTCGAGATAGCCCACCAACTGCTCCACGCTTTCCTGGAGTGACTGGACTCCGGTATCGAGGACCAGCTCCGGCCGCTCGGGGGCTTCGTACGGCGCGGAGATGCCGGTGAACTCCGGGATCTCGCCCGCCCGGGCCTTCTTGTAGAGGCCCTTCGGATCGCGCTCTTCACACGTAGCGACGTCGGCGTCGGCCCACACCTCGACGAAGTCGCCCTCGGCCATCAGCGCCCGCACGGCATCCCGGTCCTCGCGGTACGGCGAGATGAAGGCCGTGAACACCACGACACCGGAATCGTTGAAGAGCTTGGCCACCTCGCCGATGCGCCGGATGTTCTCGGTGCGATCCTCGGGCGAGAAGCCCAGGTTCTTGTTCAGCCCGTGGCGCACGTTGTCGCCGTCCAGCACGTACGCGAGCTTGCCCTTGCCGAGCACGACCTGCTCGGCGGCGGTCGCAACGGTGGACTTGCCGGAGCCCGAAAGGCCCGTGAGCCAGACGGTGACGCCGCGTTGGCCCAGGATCTTCTCGCGCTCCTTGCGCGTGACATGCCCCTCGTGCCAGGTGATGTTGGTGCTCTTGCTCTCGCTCACTTCGGACTCCCTCTCACGACTTCGAACCGGCGGAGGGTAGCGGCGTCGGGGCGGCCTTTCGAGGCACACCGCTGCGAAGCTTCTCCACGCAGGCCACCAGCCGGTCGGCGGCCACGTCCACTTCCTCACGGGTGGTGAAACGCCCCAGCCCCATGCGCACCGAGGCGCGCACCCGCGCCGCGGGCAGGCCCAGGGCCGTCAGCACGTGACTGGGCGCCGGTGTGGCGGAGGAGCACGCCGAACCGGTCGAGAGCGCAACTCCGCGGAGCTCGACCAGCAACTGATCGGCATCCACGCCTTCGAAGGCCAGGTTCAGGTTGGCGGGCAGGCGCTGCCGCGGATCCCCGTTCAGGGCCACGCCGTCCAGGGACTCGCGCAGCCGGGCCAGCAGCCGGTCCCGCAGCCCGGCCAGACGCACGGCCTCGTGCTCCCGCTCGGCCAGGCAGAGCTCCGCCGCCCGGGCGAACCCCACGATCAGGGGTACGGGCAGCGTGCCCGAGCGCAGGCCGCGCTCGTGCCCACCCCCGTAGAGCCGGGGCTCCAAGCGGACCCGAGGCCTCCGCGCCCGCACGTAGAGGGCGCCCACGCCCTTGGGGCCGTAGATCTTGTGGGCCGAGATCGACAGCAGGTCGGCCTCGTCCACGTCCAGCGGAACCTTGCCGAACGCCTGCACGGCGTCCGTGTGAAAGAGCACGCCGCGCTCACGGCACAGGGCGCCGATTTCGGCCACCGGCTGGAGCACCCCGATCTCGTTGTTCGCGGCCATTACCGAGACCAGCCGGGTGCTGTCCCGCAGGCTGGCCGTCACCGCCTCGGGCTCGATGCGCCCGTCGGCGTCCACCGGCAGGATCGTCACGTCGAAGCCACGCGCCTCCAGCGCACGGCAGGGGTCGAGCACCGACGGGTGCTCGGTGGCAACGCTGACCAGGTGGTTGCGCCCGGCGGGCGCGGCTTCGGCCGCACCCAGCAGCGCCAGGTTGTTGGCCTCGGTGGCGCCGCTGGTGAAGACGATCTCGCGAGGCTCTGCGCCGAGGGCGGCGGCCAGCGACTCGCGCGCCTGCTCCACAGCCTCCTCGGCCCGCCAGCCCAGCACGTGTCCGTGGCTGGCGGCATTGCCGTAGTCCTGGCTCCAGTACGGCGCCATCGCCTCGACCACGCGCGGATCGACGCGGGTGGTGGCGTGGTTGTCGAGGTAGATGGGGAGTTCGACCGCCATGCGGTCCGCACCCCGGCCTCAGGCGCCGAACGACTGACCGCAGCCGCAGGTCGCGGAGGCGTTGGGGTTCTCGATCTTGAAGCCGGACTCCTGGAGCGTGTCCACGAAGTCCAGGGTCGAGCCCGCCAGGTAGAGAGCGCTCTTGGGGTCCACGAAGACGCGGATTCCGCCCGCTTCGATGGTCTGGTCCTCGTCGCCGAGACTGTCGTCGAAGGCCAGCTCGTACTGCAGCCCCGAGCATCCGCCCCCGACAACCTTCATGCGCAGGCCATGGCTGGCGAGCTTGCCGTCACGGTCCAGCAGAGCCTTGATCCGGTCGGCGGCGGAAGCAGTCACATTGACCATTGCCATGAGTCCAGAGACCTCCTGAGAATCGACACCCGCGGGGATCGACACCCCGTCAGATGCCGCTGACCCTCGTATCGTTACACAGTAGGTCCAGCCCAAGGGGCGTCAAGCAGGCTCCAGGAGCAGGAAGATCTCGCGGTTCCCCCGCGGCCCCGCCAGGCGGCTCTCCGCCCGGCCCCGCTCGCGCAGCCCCAGGCCGTGGGCGCAGGCCCGGACCCGCTCCACCGCCTGGGCCCGCAGGCCATCGTCCCGCACCACCCCGCCCTTGCCCACCTGCTCGCGGCCCACCTCGAACTGGGGCTTTACCAGCACCAGCATCGGCGCCCCCGGCGCAAGCTCCAGCAACCGCGGCAGCAGCAGCGTGACCGAGATGAACGAGCAATCGACGGTCACCAGCTCGATCGGCTCCTCGGGCAGCGCCTCACGCTCCAGGTAGCGCGCGTTGGTCCGCTCCAGAACCGCGACCCGGGGATCGCTGCGCAGCCGCTGGTCGAGCTGGCCGTAGCCCACGTCCACGCACACCACCCGGCGCGCGCCGGACTGGAGCAGGCAGTCGCTGAAGCCGCCGGTGGAGGCGCCCACGTCCAGGCAGACCCGGCCGGTCGGATCCAGATCCAGGTCGGACAGCGCGCCCGCCAGCTTCTCCCCCCCGCGAGAGACGAAGCGCCGCTCGTCGCCGCGCACGCGCACCGAGGCCGACTCGCGGATCTGGGTGCCCGGCTTGTCCAGCGGCACGTCGTCCACCAGGACGCGGCCGGCGCGGATCAGGGCCTGGGCGCGGGTGCGGCTCTCGGCCAGGCCCAGCGCGACCACGCGCTCGTCCAGGCGCGTGAGCGGCGCCCGCGGCGTCAGGAGGAGCCGCTCCCCCCGACCAGCTCGCGCACGGCTTTCGCGATTCCCGCCGGGTCCAGCCCGAAAGCGGCCCGCTGGTCGGCGGAGTTGCCGTGGTCGACCACCCGATCCGGCACCGCCAGGATGCGCGTGCGGACGGCGACGCCGGCCTCCGCCAGGGTCTCCAGCACGGCGCTCCCGAAGCCGCCCTGGCCGGCCTGCTCCTCCACCGTCACGACCGCAGTGCAGCGCCGCGCCAGCGGCACGATGCGCGCGGCGTCGATGGGCTTGGCGAAGCGCGCGTTCACCACGGCCACGGACGTGCCGTCGGCGGCCAGCTCGCCGGCGGCCTCGACGGCCGGGTGCACGGTGTTCCCGAACGCCACCACCAGCGCGTCTTCGCCGTCGCGCAGCAGCTCCGACTCGCCGATGGGGATCGCCTTGAGCTCCGGCTCCAGCGGAACGCCCACGCCGGCGCCCCGCGGATACCGCACCGCCGCGGGCCCCGGGTGCTCGATGGCGGTCTTGAGCATGTGGCGCAGCTCGTTCTCGTCCTTGGGCGCCATCACCACCATGTTGGGCAGCGCGCGCAGGGTGCCGATGTCGTAGAAGCCCTGATGGGTCGCCCCATCGGCTCCGACCAGGCCGGCCCGGTCGATGGCGAAGGTCACGTCCAGGTCCTGCACGCAGACGTCGTGCACCACCTGGTCGTAGGCGCGCTGCAGGAACGTGGAGTAGATCGCAGCCACCGGCTTCATGCCCTCGCTGGCGAGCCCCGCGGCGAAGGTGACGGCGTGCTGCTCGGCGATGCCCACGTCGTAGAAGCGATCCGGGAAGCGCCGCTCGAACTTGTCCAGGCCGGTCCCGCCCGGCATGGCGGCGCTGATGCCCACGATGCGCTCGTCGTCTTCGGCCAGCGCGATCAGGGTCTCGGCGAAGATGCCCGTGTAGGACGGCGGGCCGGGCTTGGACGGCGCCATCTTGCCCGTCTCCACCTCGAAGGTCGAGACGCCGTGATACTTGAGGGGGTCGCGCTCGGCGGGCTCGTAGCCGCGGCCCTTGGCGGTGATGGCGTGCACCAGGATCGGACCATCGCCGGCGGCCAGCATCTGCTTGACGTTCTCGAAGGTCTCGAGCAGCACGTCCACGCGGTGGCCCTGGATCGGACCCACGTACTTGAAGTTCAGCGCCTCGAAGAGCAGCCCCGGCGAGAAGAAGACCTTGAGCGACTCCTCGGCCTTCTGGGCCCAGTGGACCATGTCGCCGGGCATTCCGCCCAGGAAGTCCTTGGTCCAGGTCTTCATGCGCCGAACCATGGGCGCCGAGAGCTTGCGCGACAGGTAGGAGGACAGCGCGCCCACGTTGGGCGAGATGGACATCTCGTTGTCGTTCAGCACCACCAGCAGGTTGCGCTGGTGCAAGGCGCCGGCGTGGTTGAGGGCCTCGAAGGCCATGCCCGCGGTGATGCCGCCGTCGCCGATCATGGCGATCGCGATGCCCGGCTCGCCCCGATGCTGCTTGCCTCGCGCGATGCCCAGGGCCGCCGAGATCGACGTCCCGGCGTGCCCTGCTCCGAAGTGGTCGCACTCGGACTCGGCGCGGCGCAGGAACTTGCCGATCCCGCCTTCCTGGCCGATGCCGGGACCCTCGGCGTCGAAGAGCCGTCGGCGCCCGGTGAGCATCTTGTGCGGGTAGCCCTGGTGGCCCACGTCCAGCACGAGCCGATCGCGGGGCGTATCGAACGTGTAGTGGATCGCCGTGATCAGCTCGACGGCACCCAGGCTCGAGGCCAGGTGACCGCCGGTGCGGGAGACGCGCTCGACGATCTCGCTGCGCAGCTCCTCGGTCACCCGCTGCACCTGCTCGCGCGGCAGCGCACGCAGATCCTCGGGCGACTCGATCCCGTCGAGCAGCAGGCCCTCGCTCATCGATCCCTCCGCACCGCGAAGCGGGCCAGCTCGCGCAGCGCCTCGGCCGGCTCGCCCAGATCCTCGATCTCGGCCAGCGCGCTCTCCAGCAGGTCCTCGGCGCGGCGCCGCGCGCCCTCGACGCCCAGGTGGCTTACCAGGGAGCACGGCTCGTCGTCGCCGGCATCCAGCACGTCGTCGGCGATCTGGAAGGCCACGCCCACCTGCAGCCCGAAGCGCCGCAGGCGCCCCAGCCGCTCCGCGTCGCCGCCGCCCAGGCGCGCACCGCCGACCACGGACGCCGCAATCAGCGCCGCCGACTTGCGCCGGTGCACGGACTCGACGGACTCGGGCGTGGCGGCTTGGGAGTCGAAGGAGAGATCATCGTGCTGACCGCCCACCAGCTCCCGGGAGCCCGCGGCCTCGGCCAGGTCACCGATCACGCCGGCGACCCTCGACTCGTCGGCCAACGCCAGCACCGCGAAGGCCTCGGTCAGCAGCGCGTCGCCGGCCAGTACGGCCGTGGCTTCGCCGAAGGCCACGTGCACCGTCGGGAGCCCGCGCCGTTCGTCGTCGTCGTCCATGCACGGCAGGTCGTCGTGCACCAGCGAGTAGGTGTGCACCAGCTCCACCGCGCCGGCGATGGGCAGGGCCCGCTCCGGTGCCGCCCCGACCGCCTCGGCGCCGGCGAAGGCCAGGGCGGGACGCAGCCGCTTGCCGCCCGGGAACAGCAGATGGCGCATGGCCGCGTGCAGGCGCGCGGGCGGCTCGTCGACGGCGGGCAGGGACTCGTCGAGGAAGCGCTCCACGCGCGCGGCGGATTCGGCCAGATAGCCCTGAACGTCCATCAATCCTCGTCCTCATCGTCGAGGTCGGCGGGACGGCGCAGCCACTCCCCGCCTTCTCCGACCAGCTCTTCGATGCGCCGCTCGGCGCGGTCCAGCTGCTCGGCACAGTTCCGGGTCAGGCGGACCCCCTCTTCGAAGGCCGCAAGCGCCTCCTCGAGCGGAAGCTCCCCGTCTTCGAGGCGTTCCACCAAGGATTCCAGCTTCTCGAGCGCGTCTTCGAAAGGGAGGCTTGCGGCGGCGTCGCCGGAGCCCTCCACGGGATCCGCCATCGTTGTCGAAGCGTAGGACCCGGCCTCGGGAGCGTCAAACCCGCCGGAACTAGAGCAGTTTTTCAGGAGCGACGCGAACCGCTGGGCGAGGCCTCGCGCGCGGCCTCGACGCGAGCGTCCAGCTCACCCTCGGCCAGCCGCACGCGCAGGCCGTCGCCCACGGCAACGTCGCCGGCCCGGCGCACGATGGCGCCGTCGACGGCGCGCTCGACGATGGCGTAGCCGCGCGCCACGACGCCCAGGGGCGACAGGGTCTCCAGGCGTCCCGCGGAAGCCGCCATCCCGGCCGCCCGCGCCGCCAGCAGCGCCTGGATCTCGCGCCGCAGGGCCCTGCCCGCTGCCACGAGCTGCCAGCGCCGCGCGGCGAGCCGCTCTCGAGGCGCCTGCAGTCGCAGGGACTCGGCGCCGGCGTCGGCGCGGTTGCGCATGCGCTCGATGGCGCGACGGCCGGCAGTCACCAGACGACGCGCATCGCGGTCCAGGCGGATCGCCACGCGCTCGCGGTCCGGAAGCGCGGCGGCAGCCGCCGCCGAAGGGGTGGCTGCGCGCAGGTCCGCGGCCAGGTCGGCGATGGTCACGTCCACCTCGTGCCCGACGCCACTCACCACCGGCGTGGCGCAGGCGGCGATGGCGCGGGCCAGCCGCTCGGTGTTGAAGGGCTGGAGATCCTCCAGGGACCCTCCGCCCCGCACCAGCAGGATCACCTCCACGTCCGGCTGCGCGTCCAGAGCCTCCAGTGCGGCCGCCAGCTCGTCCTCGGCGCCGGCGCCCTGCACGCGGCTGGACGCCAGCAGGAGCGGCTGGGCGGGGAAGCGTCGCTCCACCACATGCACCACGTCGCGCAGGGCCGCGGCCCCGCTCGACGTCACCACTCCCACGACGCGAGGCCAGGCCGGCAGTTCCTGTTTGCGCTCGGCGTCGAACAGGCCCTCGCCTTCCAGGCGCCCGCGCAACTGCTCGAAGGCGAGCTGCAGCGCCCCACGTCCGCGCGGCTCGAGCTGCTGCACGATGAGCTGCAGATCGCCGCGCGGCTCGTACACGGTGAGCTCGCCGTAGGCCAACACCTCGAGCCCGTCTTCCGGATCGAAGGCCAGGCGCCGGGCCGCGCCGCGGAACAGCACCGCGCCGGCCCACGCGGTCCTGGAGCAGCCCCTTCAGCCCGGCGAGAACCTGGCTGACGCTGTAGACGGGAGGCCCCGCGGCGGCGGAGGGCTCGGACACGCGCGGACCCTACCCCGCCCCGCGCCGCCGGGCTACGTCCAGGGAAGGCAAGCGCCGCTCAGGGCAGGTCCACAGCCCCTCCGAGATGGATCGAGCCTCGAGCCAAAGGCCTGCAAGCCCGAGCCCACGGAGGCCGCGAGCGCAACGCGACGCGCCGAGGGCGCGCAGCGAGCCGCAGGCGAGCGAAGGGGCTCGGCCGCCTAAGGCTGGAGCGCGGCGCGCGAAGGCGCGGGCTCTGGAGCGCGGCGCGCGAAGGCGCGGGCTCGGCGACCTGGCGCGCTTCCTGGAGCCGCTCGAAGTACGTCCAGCTCTTGAGCACATCCACCGCGCGGTCGAGCTGATGGTCGCCCGGATCCTCGTCCGTGACGGCCGGCGCCTCGCCGCCCTCCTGGGGCTCACCCGGCTTCGCGGACGACTCGGGATCCGCGTCCTTCTGGGTGAAGTGGCCCTCGAGGTCGCGCTCGCGGATGCGCCGCGCGCGCGCGCCCTCGGAGGCGACGATCTGCTCGACGAGAATGTCGGGCGCGATGCCCACCTCCTGGATCGAGCGGCCACCGGGCGTGTAGTAGAGCGCCGTGGTGAGGCGCAGGCCCGAGCCGTCGTTGAGCGGGATGATGGTCTGCACCGAGCCCTTGCCGAACGACTGGGTGCCGAGGATCAGGGCGCGGTGGTGATCCTGGAGCGCGCCGGCCACGATCTCCGAGGCGCTGGCGGTGCCGCCGTTGACCAGGACCACGATCGGGTACTCGCCCTGGGTGCCGGCGCTCTGGGCGCGGAACTCCTGGCGCTGGCTCTCGAGGCGGCCCTTCGTGTAGACGATCAGGCCCTGGGCGACCCAGTGGTCGGCCACCTTGACGGCCTGGTCGAGCAGCCCGCCGGGGTTGTCGCGCATGTCGAGAATCAGACCGCTGAAGGGACCCTCGGTCTGCTCGTGCAGATCGGCCAGCACGCCACCCAGGTCCCTGCCGGTCCGCTCCTGGAACGCGCGCAGCCGCACGTAGGCGTAGCCCGGCTCCAGCATGCGCCCCTCCACCGAGCGGATCTTCACGATGTCACGCACGATCACGTAGGGCTGCGGGCGGTCGAAGCTCTCGCGGTAGATGCGAATGGTGATCTTCGTTCCCTTGGGGCCGCGCATCAGGCGCACGGCCTCGACCAAGGACATGTTCTTGGTGCCGCGGCACTCCTCCTTCCAATCCTCGGGAGGCTCGGTCGGGCAGATTGCCACGATCTGATCGTGCGCCTTGATGCCCGCCCGGTGGGCCGGCGTGCCCTCGATGGGAGACACGACCTCGACGTAGCCGTCGCGGCGCTTGGCGATCTCGATGCCCAGGCCGGCGAACTCGCCGCGGGTGTCGATCTGCATCTCCTTGTAGACGTCGGGGTCGAGAAACGAGGAGTGGGGATCGAGCTCCTGGAGCATCCCCTTGACGGCGCCCTGGACCAGGGTGCTCTGATCCACCGGTTCCACGTAGTTCTTGCGAACCAGGTTCAGGACCTCGGTGAAGAGCGAGAGGTCCTCGTAGCGGGTGGCCGCCAGAGGGCCCACGCCGCCGGGCCAGCCGAGCGCAATGGCGGCGGCGGTGACGCCCGCGGCGAAAGTGATGACGAGACGAAGCCTGCTCATGGATCTCCCCGGGCTCGTTGGAGGAATCGGCCCTCCGCGGCAAGCCCTTGATCGCACTGATTTTGCCTTATGGGGCGCTTTCCAGCCAGTCGGCCGGGTCCAGGGGCTCCGCGCCCTGCCGGATCTCGAAGTAGAGCCGCGGGCCGGACAGCGAGCCGGTCTCCCCCACCGTGCCCAGGTCGTCCCCCTCGCCCACCATATCGCCCACCGCGACGTCTACGGCGTCCAGATGGCCCGAGACCGTGAAGTAGCCGTCGCCGTGATCGAGGATCACGATCCGCCCGTAGCCGCGGAACCAGCCCGCGAAGCGCACCTCGCCCGGAGCCACGGCACGTACCGGCGCCCCGGCCGCTGCCGCGAAGTCGACGCCCTTGCGGAAGGTCTCGGTTCGGAACTCGTCATCGACCACGCGGCCGAAGCCGCGCGCGACCGGCGCGACCACGGGCAGCCCCAGGCGGCCCTGCCGCGACGCGAAGGGCTCGGCGTTCGACGTGCCCCGGCCGCCGCGATCCCGGCCGCGCAGGCGTTCCAGCGTCTCTTCCAGCGCCAGGGCCGCGGCCTCCAGCTCCTGGAGCGCAGCGCGCTCGCTGGCCCGGTCCTGGCGCACCTGGCCCAAGATCAGTCGCTTGCTGTCGTGCTCGGCGGCCAGCTCCTGGGCCCGCGCCGCAGCCACGGCCGACGCGCGCTCGTTCTCGGCGGCCGCGACCCGGGTCTCCCGACGGGTGCTCACCAGCGCATCGGCGTCGGAGGCGTAGCGCTCCAGCAGCGTCCGGTCGTGATCCAGCAGCAGGCGCAGGGCACGGCTGCGGGCCAGGAACTCCTGCAGGTTGCCCGCCGAGAACAGGGCCGTCACCGGACCGGCGTCGCCGGTCTTGTAGAGGGCCACCGCCCGTGCGGACATGGCGCTGCGGGTGCGCGCCTGGCGTGCGGCGATCTCCTCCTCGCGCCCTTCCAGCGCGGCGAGCTGGGCCCGAGCTTCGACGGCCCGGCGGCGTGCGACCCTGGCCTCGCGCGAAATCCGCGACGCCGCGCGGTCGACCTCCTCCAGGGTGTCCAGCAGGCCGCGCTCCCGGCGCTCGAACGCCTCGACGCGCTCGCGGCGCTGCTCGATGGCGCGCCGCACCTCCTCCAGCTCGCGCGTGCGCTCGTCGTCCACATCGCCGGACCGCGCCACGGGCGCCGGCGCCAGCCCCAGCGCCAGCAACGCCACCAACAGACGCAGGCTCACTTGCGCAGCCCCTGCATCACCGCCACCGCGGAGCCCACCAGGCCCAGGAGCGCGCCGGCGCCGATCAGGCTGAGCACGCTGCGGAAATCCAGGAAGCGGGGCTCGGCGAAGCCGAGCAGGACGGTGAGCCCCGCCTCGATCTCGGGCAACGCCACGCGGAAGAGCACATACAGGGCCGCCACCGCCAGAACGCCGCCCAGCGCGCCCTGGATCGCGCCTTCCACCAGGAACGGGGTTGCGATGAAGGGGCGGCTGGCACCCACCAGCGAGAGGATCTCCAGCTCGTCGCGGCGCGCGTAGACCGCCAGTCGGATCGTGTTGGCGACGATCAGCAGCGTGGCCAGGGCGAGCACGCAGCCCACGCCCAGCGCGACGCCGCGCACCAGACCCACCACCCGCGCATAGCCCTCCACCCACTCCTGGCCGTAGGCCAGGTCGGCCACACCGGGCAGGCCGTCCAGCGCCTCCACCACCACGCGCAGGCCCTCGGGCGTGCGCCGCGCATCGTTCAGGCTGATCTCCAGCGAGGCGGGCAGCGGGTTCTCCTCCAGGGCGGCCAGCAGGCCCGTGGTGCGACCCACGCCCTCCTGGAAGCGCCGCAGCGCCTCCTCCTTGCTGACCACCTCGACCTCCTGGACGCCCTCGATGGTGGAGACGCGATCCGCCAGCGCGGCGTGGGCCGACGGCTCGAGCGCGTCCTCCAGGTAGGCGGTGACGCGCAGGTCGTCGCCGAAGCTGTCCAGCAGGCCCTCCATGTTGCGCAGCAGCAGCACGAAGGCGCCCACCAGCACCAGCGCCACCCCGATGGTGGTGGCGGAGACGACGCTGGTGACCGTGCTGGTGCGCAGGCCCGAGAGCGAGGTGCGCGTGAAGTAGCGCAGGTCCGCAGCGAGGCGGCTCACCGGCGCGGACCGGCCGCTGCGGCGTCTTCCTTCACACGGCCCCCCTCCAGGTGGAGCGTGCGCCGGCCGTAGCGCTCCACCAGCGAGTGGTCGTGGGTGGCCACGATCACCGTCGTGCCCCGGGCCGAGGCATGGGCGATCAGGTCCATGATCTCCAGGGTGAGATCGGGATCCAGGTTGCCGGTGGGCTCGTCGGCGAGCAGCAGCTCGGGCTCGCCGGCCAGCGCCCGGGCCAAGGCGATGCGCTGCTGTTCCCCGCCCGAGAGGGAGAGCGGCAGATGGTGGCGGCGGTGTTGGAGCCCCACCTGCTTGAGCAGCCCGAAGGTGCGGCGGCGAATCTCGCGCGGATGGCGGCCCAGCACCTCGAGGGCGATGGCCACGTTGTCCTCCACGCTGCGGCGCGTGAGAAGCTTGAAATCCTGGAACACGACCCCGATGCGTCGGCGCAGCCCGGGGATCGCCGAGTCGCGCAGCCTGGCGATGTTGCGACCGCGCAGCACGATCTGGCCCTCGCTGGGCTGCTCGGCGGCGAACAGCAGCTTGAGCAGCGTGGTCTTGCCGGCGCCGCTGGGCCCGGTCAGGAAGACGAACTCGCCCTTGTGCACCTCCAGGGTGACGTCGCGCAGCGCGAAGGTGCCCGGCAGGTAGGACTTGGAGACGTGATACATCTGGACGAGCGCATCGCGGCGGGGCGCATCGCCGGCGGGGCTCGTCACGCGCGGGTCACCGGCCGGGGCGCTTGCGCTTGCGCGCCGCGTCCACCAGGTACTCGAGAACGACCTCGTCCAGGGGCTTCTCGGTGACGATGCCCTGGCCGAACGAGCGCCCCTCGACCGCCTCCTCGGGCATCGGCGTGGGCTCCGGCGTCACCGGGGGCGTTTCCGGATGGGTGGTCGCACCCGTCTCGTCGAGCCCCGGCAACAGGTGGCCCAGGCGCTCGTCGATCACCGAGTCGAAGCCGCCGGCGCGCAGCTTCTTCAGCATCGACTTGTGCTGGGCTTCCATCAGGCTCTTCACCTCGGCCTCGAGGTCCGCCGAGTCCAGCAGATGCGAGTACTGGCTCTTCTGAGACGCCAGGATGGTCCCGTGGTGATACAGGTGCGTGATGATGTGCGGGTTCCGGACACCGCTGTCCTCGGTCTGCGCGTGAAACAGCACGTCGCGGTGTCGGATATTCGTATTGAAGCCGGACAGCATGCCGGGTCCGTCCCCCCCGAGCGGACGCGGTGGCGCCGAGTGTGCGCGAGGGTCCCGACGCGCGCAAGCAAGAGAGCGCGTTCGGGCCCCGGCGCGGCTCGGGTTTCACCGGGTCCGCCCGCCGGACGGCGTTATCGGCGAAACCCGGCCGCTCCTGAAACCCCGGCTTCCCGGGGGTGACGGCCCGAGCTAGAGCCGGGGCCGGGCTCGGGCCAGGGCCACCAGGCCCACGGCGCACAGCCAGACCGCGCCGGGCTCGGGCACGGAGCGGACCGCACTGCCGGGCGTCGGCAGCGCGTGCACCTCGAAGTCGGCGGCGTTGTCGTCCGTGTCCACGTCGGCGAGGCGCCGCACCAGGCTGGAGCCGCCCGGCGCATCCGGCGCCGGTGTCCCCTCCCCGGCAAAGACGTCCCCGGCGCCGAAGACCCCGTAGCCGACCGCGTCCAGGATGTTGGCTCCCTGGCGCAGCACCACCGAGTCCGGTCCGTTCTGGAGCTCGAATGGGGCCACCAGATCCGCGTCGATGACCGAGGTGCCCCCTCCCGAGAGCTCGTCGGCCAGCACGAAGAGCCCATCGGCCGGGAACGTGCCGCTGAGAGCCAGGCTTGGGCCCACGGCGCCATCGGCCCCGTTCACCCCTTCGAGGACCAGCCCCTCCAGGGTGCCGCCGGGCGTGCCGGCCAGCTCCACGAAGGTGAGACCGTCGTCGGAACCGGTGGCGTCGTAGAAGACCTCGGAGATGAGCGGCAGCGCGGCCGCGGCCGGCGCGCCGGCGAAGACCGCGATCAGGGCCGCGGCGAGGGTCAGACTGTGCATGGTTTCCTCCTTGTGGGGTGAGTGCTTCATGGCAGGGCGGACGCGAGTCGCGGCGTGTGGCGGCTGAACCAGCCGCCCGTCCAGGAGTCGAGGCCGGCCGCGAGCTCGTCGGCCCGCAGGCGCAGGCGGATCGCCTCGGCGCCGTCGCCCGGGTCCAGGCCGGACAGCGAGACCAGGGTCCGGCGCCGCTCGAAGTAGAGGCGGTTGATCTCGTCCAGGACGTCGTCGCGCAGCTCGATCACGGCGCGGGCCTCTCGGGACAGATCGATGACCTCCGGGTCGAAGACGCCGTCGCCCAGATCCCACGAAAGGGTGAGGCTCAAGGAGGCGTCGTGGCGCCGCTCGAGCTCTTCGTCCAGCAGCTCGCGCAGCGCCCCGGACACGAACGATTGATCGAAGTCGCGGCTGCGATCCCGCTGCAGCCCGGCGCCCGCGCGCAGATCGACCCGCGGCAGCCAGCCACGCCGGTCGACGCGTCGGCGCAGATCGCGCATCCGCGCGGGCCCCAGACCCAGGTAGATCAGCGCCGCGCGCTGAACGACGCCCACCGCCGGATCGTCCCGGATCCGCTCGGGCGGGAGCTGCAGCTCGGCGGCGGGTGCGCTGCGTTCCGGCCACGACTCGAAGAGCCCCTCCTCGGTGGCCGCGTACACGACGCTCCCCGCCGCCTCGACCGCCAGCGCCGCTGCGCGGCCGACCGGCGGCTCGGCGCGGTGCAGCGACGTCTCGGGCGGGCGCCCCAGCAGCACGCCGCGATCGCTGGCGAGAAACCAGCCTCCAGCGGCGAAGCGGACGCGCCGGGCTTCGGCCCCGGGCGGCAGCACGAGCCTGTGGCGGGTCCAGGCGGCATCGGGAACCTCACCGGCGAGCCAGCCCGCGCCCAGCGCCACCAGGCTGCCGCCGGGCCCCTCGGCGAGATCGCGAATCGCGCCTCCACCGGGGCCGTCGAGTGCGACCCGCTGCCAGGGGGTGGCCTCCAGAGTCTCGCCATCCGCGCTCAGCACCGCGCGGTACAGCCTCCCATCGACACTCGACCAGACCTCGAAGGTTCCCTCCGAAATGACTGATTTCCTGAGAAAAATGGCCGTCGCCGGGCGTGAGGGAATGCCCTCGCGCAAAGCCTGCCACGGCCCGCCCGGCGCCCGCGCGAAGACGCCGCCATCCCCCGCTGCCGCCACCAGGCCGGCGAGCGCCGCGATCCTCGCCACACGGCGGTCGCGCTCGCCTGCCCCGGGGTGCCGGGGCTCCAGGCGCGCGTCCTCGGAGAGCCACCAGACGCCCTGCTCGCCGGCGATCCAGAGCGCTCCGCCGTCGAATGCCAGATCGCTCAGCGGGCCGCGAACCGCCTGGCTGCGCCAGCCCGCGGCGCCGCGCACCCAGACGCGGCCTTCGGCGGCCACCGCCAGATGCCCGCTTCCGTCGACGGCCAGCGCCGTCAGCGGTGCGCTGCGTGCCGGCCCCTCGACGCGCTGCCAGGAGCGCGGGCCCTCGGCCGCGGCCGGCACAGCCGATGCGGCAAGAACGATGCCCAGCAGGATCCGATCTTTCCAGGATGCGCGCGTCACGTGGGACGCACAGAGCAAGCGGCGTGCCGCCGCTGCTGCGGCCGCAGCGAGCACCACAGGCCCTGGATGTGAAGAATCCGCCTTCCCCCGACGGGAACGCTCGACCACGCGAGACCCGTCGACGCCGCTTGACCTTCCCAGGGGCGTTCTCGACACTCCGGCGCATGCGAAGGCTGGGCGCCGCGGCGGCGCTTGCGATCCCGCTCCTCTGCGCCGGCGCCAGCCACGCGGCGGAGGAAGAAACCGAACGCCCCACCATCTACAAGTGGGTCGATGAGAACGGGATCGCCCACTACACCACGGACCGGAAGCGAGTCCCCAAGAACCTGCGCAACAAGATCCGCGACGTCGACGAGATTCGAGCCGAGCAGGCAATCCCGCCGCCGCCGCCGGCTCCGGCTCCCCCCGCCACCGGGGTGGCAGGCGCTACCCCTGCGCCGAACGCGGGTGCGCCCGCAGGGACCGCGTCGGCCGCGGACACCTTCACCGGCACCGCGCCGCCCACAGGCGCTGCCGCCGGAACGGCAACGGTTGCGGCCGGAGCCGCGGCCGCCGGGGCCGCAACCGGAACCACCAGCCCGGCACCGTACCCGCCGCTGACCGGACCGCCGACCCGCTCCGACATCTACTCGGTGCAGGATGCGGGATCGGAGCCGGAAGGTGGCAGCGTGCGCGAAGGCGACTTCCGCGACGGCGAAGAGCCGCTGATCGACGGCGAGCCGGCCACGCTGGATCCGGCCATGCTGGCCCGCCGCAACGAGCTGGATCAGCAGATCGCGGGACTGGAGGTGGAGTTGGCCAAGGAGGAGCGGCGCCTCAAGGAGCTGATCAGCGTGGCCAAGGAAGTGGACGGACAGCCGGCGCCGCTCTACGGAGTGCCCGAGCTCGAGGAGCTGGCACGCCGCTTCCCGGAGCTGCAGGGGCAGATTGCCGCGCTGCGTGCCGAGCGCCGCGCGCTCGAGCAGGCCAACTAGGAGCCTGCGCGTGGCCTCGCCCGAACCCGTCTCCGTGGTGGCCCTGGCCGGAGGTGTGGGCGCCGCCCGCTTCCTGCGCGGGCTGGTGGAGGTGGTCTCGCCGAGCCAGGTCACGGCCGTGGTGAACACGGGCGACGACGCCGTCTTTTACGGCGTGCACGTGTCGCCCGACCTGGACATCGTCACCTACACCCTGGCCGATCGCGTGGACCGCGAGCGCGGCTACGGCCTGGAGGGCGACAGCTTCCACACCGTGGACGCCCTGGGCGCCCTGGGCCACGAGACCTGGTTCCGCCTGGGAGACCGCGACCTGGCCACCTGCCTGCACCGCACGCTTCGGCTCCAGGAAGGCGCCGGGCTGGCCGCAGCCACCGACGAGGTGCGCCGCGCCTACGGCGTCGACGCGCGCATCGTTCCCATGTCCGAGGATCCTTGCCCGACCTACGTCCAGCTCGGAGGCGATCGCCGCGTGCACTTCGAGGAGTACCTGGCCCGAGACGGAGCGCCGGACGACGTGCACGGCGTCGACCTGTCGGCCGCCCGCGCCGCCCGTCCAACCCCGGGGCTCTGCGAGCTGCTGGACGCCGCCGACGTGGTGCTGGTGTGCCCCAGCAATCCGGTGGTCTCCATCGGCCCGATCCTGGAGGTTCCGGGCGTGCGCGAGGCCGTGACCCGCTCCAAGGCTCCGGTCGTGGCCGTCTCCCCGATCGTCGGCGGCGCTCCGATCAAGGGGCCCGCGGACCGGCTGCTGCGAGGCATCGGCGTCGAGGTCTCGGCGCGGGGCGTGGCCGGTCTGTACCGGGAATGGGTCTCCGGCTTCGTCCTGGACCGGCGCGACGCGGAGCAGACCGGCGACGTCGAGGCCCTGGGCCTGCGCGCCGTGGCGGTGGACACCATCATGCGCGACCGCGACGCGGCTGCGCGCCTGGCGCAGGCCGCGCTCGACCTGGCCCGCGAGCTGCAATGATCGCCGCGCTGGTTCCCGTCAAGCGTCTGGATGCCGCCAAGTCGCGGCTGCGGGAGGCGCTGCCCGGCGACGCCCTGCCGCGGCTGGCGCGCGCCATGCTCGAGGACGTGCTGGAGGCGCTGCTGGCGGTGCCAGAGCTGGACGTGGTGGCGGTCGTCACCGAGGACCCGGAGGCCGCTCGCGTGGCCGAGGCCCAGGGAGCCGAGGCGCTGCTGCTGGACGACGCCGGACTCAACCCGTCGCTGGCCGTGGGCGCCGAGCGGCTCGCCGCTCGCGGCCTGGATGCCCTGCTGGTCGTGCTGGGCGACGTAGCCGGCGCGACCCCCGCAGACCTGGGCGCGCTGCTCGCCGCGGGCCGCGCCATGCAGCCGCCCTGGGCCGTGCTGGCGCCCTCAGGCGACGGCGGCACCACGGCCCTGCTGCGCTCGCCCCCCGATGCCTTCCCCAACGCCTTCGGGCCCGACAGCGCAGCGCGCCACCGAGAGGCCGCCCAGCGGGCCGGCGTAACGCTGCGGGAGCTGTCCCTCCCCTCGCTGCAGGTGGACCTGGATGGAGCCGAGGACGTGGACGCCTTTCTGGCCTCGAGCGGCGGAGGCAAGCGCACGCGCGCGCTGCTCGAGCGTCTGGGCTGGGACGAGGGTCGGGCGTGACGGCGACGCCGGAGATCCGCCTGCGCGCCCTGCAAGGGGTGCCCGCCGTAGCGCCGGGCGACGACCTGGCGCTGCTGCTGCGAGCGGCAGCCGAGCGGGCGGGTATCGAGTTACGCGACGGCGCCCTGGTGGTGTGCCAGAAGGTGGTCTCCAAGGCCGAGGGCCGGCTGGTCGAGCTGTCCTCGCTGGAGCCCGGACCCGAGGCGCAGCGCATCGCCGCGGAGGACGGCAAGGATCCTCGCCAGGTGGAGCTGGTGCTGCGCGAGAGCCGGCGCATCGTGCGCCGCGGGCACGGCGTCCTCATCACCGAGACCCACCACGGCTTCGTGTGCGCCAACGCCGGGGTCGACCTCTCCAACGCCCCCGGCCCGGACGTAGCCGTGCTGCTGCCCGAGGACCCGGACGCCTCGGCGCGACGCCTGCGCGACGCGCTGGCAGGGCCGGACGAGCGCCTGGGAGTCGTGGTGTCGGACACCTTCGGCCGGCCCTGGCGCGAGGGCCTGGTGGATCAGGCGATCGGCTGCGCGGGCCTGGCCCCGCTGACGGACGCACGTGGCACGCGCGACCTGTCCGGACGCGACCTGCAGGTCACCGTCAGCGCCACCGCCGACCAGCTCGCCGCCGCCGCCGGGCTCCTGATGGAGAAGGCCTCAGGCATCCCCGCGGTGTGGATCGAAGGCGTGACGATCCACGGCGACGCCCCCCTGGCCAGCATCCTGCGAAACCCCGCCGGCGACCTCTTCCGCTAACCAACCGGAACTGACGGGACAGTCCCGTCAGTTCCGGGTCCCGTCAGTTCCGGTTCTGGGTGAGGGTGGTGTCGATGGCGCGCCAGAGGGCGTCGATGCCCAGGCCGCTGGTGGCGGAGGTGGCGACGACGCGCTCGCCGGGCAGCTCGTAGGCCGCCGTCAGCTCGCGCACTCGGGCTGCGCGGCGCATGGGCTTGAGCTTGTCGCACTTGGTCAGCGCCACGATCACCGGGATCGAGCGTTCCTCGAGCCAGGCCACCAGGTCCAACTCGTCGTCGGACACGTCCCTGCGCAGATCCTGCAGCAGCACCGCGGCGCGCAGCGGAGCCCGCCCGTCCAGGTAGCTCTCCACCAACCCCTGCCAGCGCGCGCGCTCCGCCCGCGACACCCGCGCGAAGCCGTAGCCCGGCAGGTCGACGAGCAGAAGCTCCGCGTCGCGCCCCCCTCCCCGGCGCCGCAGCCGGAAGAAGTGCAGCAGTCGCGTCTTGCCCGGCGTCCCGCTGGTCCGAGCCAGACCGCGGCGCCCCGACAAGCGGTTCAGCAGACTGGACTTGCCCCAGTTGGAGCGCCCCAGGAACGCCACCTCGGGCAGGCCGTCGCGGGGCAGCCCGCCGGCGTCGGCGGCCGTGGTCTCGAACTCGGCGCCGATGACCTTCATGCCAGCTCCGGCAGCGCCCGGGCCAGGCGCTTCAGCCCCTCCTCCAGGTCCGCCTCCGAAGCGGTGTAGGAGAAGCGCAGGAATCCCTCCCCTGCCGCGCCGAAGTCGATGCCCGGGGTGCAGGCCACCTGGGCCCGCTCCAGGATGTCGAAGGCCAGGCGCAGGGAGTCGCTGCCGAAGCGGCGCGCGTCGGCGAAGACGTAGAAGGCGCCCTGGGGCGGGCGCTCCACCCCCAGCCCCAGCTCGCGCAGCCCTTCGACCATGCGCAGCCGGCGCCCGTCCAGCGACTTGCGCAGCCGCTCCACCATGGGCGCACCGTGCTCCAGGGCCGCCACGCCCGCGTGCTGCACGAAGCGGTTGGCCGAGATGAAGAGGTTCTGCTGCATGACCTGGAGCTTCCGCAGCGCCGCCGGCGGCACCACCGCATAGCCGAGGCGGAAGCCGGTCATGGCGTAGCGCTTCGAGAAGCCGTCCAGCACGAAGACGTGCTCCGCGCGCCCCAGGGCCGAGGCCGCCTGGACACCGTCGTAGGTGAGGCCGTGGTAGATCTCGTCGGAGATCAGCGGAGGACCCAGGGCGCCCAATGCGTCCAGGGTCTCGGCCGCCTGCACCGCGCCGGTGGGGTTGGCCGGCGAGCCGACGACGATGGCGCGGGTGCGGGGCGTCACGGCGGCGCGCACCGCCGCGGGATCGAGCTGCCAGCCGTCGCCGGGCCCCGTGGCTACCAACACCGGCGTCCCGCCGCAGAAGCGGATGAAGCTCGGATAGCAGGGGTAGTGCGGCGTTCCCAGAATGATCTCGTCGCCGGGCCCGGCCAGCAGGCCGAACACCAGCAGCATGGCCGGCGAGGTGCCGCTGGTGACCAGGACCTGATCGGGATCGACCGCCTGCCCGCTGCGCCGTGCCTGCTCGGCGGCGACGGCCCGGCGAAGCTCGACCAGGCCGCGGCTGTCCGTGTAGCGAGTCTCGCCTCCGCGCAGCGCCGCCACGCAGGCGTCCACGGCTTCCGGCGGAGGCGCGACCCCGGGCTCGCCCACCCCGAAGTGGATCACCCGGGCGCCCTCGCGCTCCATGGCGAAGGCGCGCTCCATGACCTCCATGGCCAGGAACGGCTCGAGCTGATCGACCCGAGGATGGAACTTCAGGGACATGGCCTTCCCCGAGTAGCCGCGACCTTCGCGGCTGTCGACCGCGATGGCCTAAGTCTGCGACTTCGGGTTTCTTTCCGGCCCGGGGGAGGTGCTCGATTCCCCCGGCCGTGTCCAAGGGAACCCAGATGCCGGTCGGTGCGCAGGTCGGCGCCGACGACCCCAAGGGAGCCCACGGGTGAGCGCAGCGGTGATCGAGGCCCGCGGCCTCGAGAGCGGTTCGGCCCCGTGCCCGCCCTGCGTGGACCGAACTTGGAGGTGGCCGCCGGCGCCGTGCTGGCGGTCGTCGGCCCCAAGCGGCGCGGGCAAGTCCACGCTACTGCGCCGGACGGCGGGCCTGGCCCGGCCCAGCGCAGGCGAGCTGCGAGTCGGATCTGCGGCCACCGAGCGATGCGCGGCGCGCCGCCAGGTCGGCTACGTGGGCCACGCCACGCTGCTCCACCCCGCGCTCACGGCGCGCGAGCAGCTGCTCTTCGCCGCGCGACTCTACGCGGTACGCGAAGCGCCCGCGCGCGTAGCCTCCCTGCTGGACGAGCACGACCTCTCGGCGCTGGCCCAGCGCAGCCGAGGCGAGCCTGCTGGAAGTGTGGCGAGATGACCTACGTGGTGATCGCGTACGGGCTCGTGGGGGGCTTCTCACCGCCTACGGCGTGCACTTTTTTCGCGAGCGCAGGTCCCTGCGCCGGCGCCTGGCAGAGGCCCCGGAGGCCGATCGAGCTTGACAAGAGTGGGGCCGCGGAGGTACAAGCAATATCAGCTGCAAGCTCCACATACGGCTGCGGTCTTCCGGTACCAGGAGTGACATTGCGCCCTACCCCCCATGGCCAAGTGCGCGTTCCGGCTGCGCTTTCGGCTATTCCGTGCGCAGATGCACCCGTCGCTCCGAACTCTCTTGCACCGGCAGACCGAGTGGGTAGCCCGCTTCCCAAAAGCGGTTCGCTAGCAACCGCCGGCCCGACCGCGGAGCCCATCACGGGCGCGCAAGGTGCGCGCACCTTCCCCCCCCACCAGACCGTCGGCACGCTGGAAACGCACGGCCGAGCCCGATCTGGCACGGGGCTTGAATCACTGGAGAGCGCGGCCGTTGGTCGCCTGGCGCCCCGCAAGGCGACATTCCGCGGCGAACTGGAGTGGCAACGAGCATGGCGAGCATGAAGCGCGGCGTCGGATACTGCGAGAACACGGACTGCGAGGACTACGCCAAGGGCGTGTTCCTGCTGAACCACGGTGACACCTTCTACTGTCCGCGCTGCCGCCAGCTGGGCAAGGTGGAGAAGGAACGTGGCTTCTACACCGGGAACTCGGACATCTTCAAGGAGGTCCGGGTCGAGTACAACTTCGACCCCATCAACGGCATCTACCGCGAGATCGCCATCGTTCGCGACGAGAGCCTGTGGGGCCGCAACAACGTCTACACGCTGCAGTCACCGCTCATCAAGACCGAGAAGCGGGCGCTCAAGGTGGCCGAGGCGATCCTCGCGAACCTGAACCGCTACCGGGGCCTGCTCAACGGCGACGACATCCCCCGGACCACGGAGATCATCCTCTCCTTCGACGAGAGCTTCGAGGAGTTCCAGAAGAAGCTTCACCAGCTCAGCAAGGAGTGGGAAGCCAGCGGATTGCGCGAGCAGGCGCGCTGACCACCGCGCCAATCGCGATCGCTTCGGCGAAGAAGCAGAAGACGCCCGGCCTTTGGCCGGGCGTTTTCGTTGGATCGCGCGCACCGAGCCACGGGCAAGCACCCGGTCCGCTCGCCGATCACCTCCGCCCGCCGGCCCACGCGCGTCACCCCCGCCAACGCGTACGGAGGTCGATGCGGGCGGCCGCGAGGATGGCCGCGAGCCCCAGGTGTTCGTGCCGCTCCACGGGCTGCTGGAGCCGGGCCAACGCATCTTCGATCGGCGCTCGGTACCAGGCGAACAGAGCGTCCGGCAGCGCGTCGGTGGGGAACCACGCCACACGCGGCGTCTCATCACTGGGGGTAAGCGCCCCACCCGACACCCGGCAGCGATAGACGCGTGCGCGATGGGGACGGAAGCCGCTGCGCACGTAGTCGCCCACGTGCGCCTCCAACTCCACATCGAGCCCGGTCTCCTCACGCACCTCGCGGCGCAGCGCCGCCTCCGGCACCTCGTCGGCCTGCAAGTTCCCGCCGGGCAGCTCCCAGCCCCACAGGTCCGAGCGCAGGGAGAGCAGGATTCCATCCGGGCCGAGCACCGCGGCCTGCACCACCAGCAGCGGCGCGCGCTCCCGGCGCGGGCCCACCATGCCCCACCAGGCGGTGCGCGCATACGCGGGCGCCAGGCCCGCCAAGCGGCGCAGGCGGCCGATCACGCGCCGCAGCCCCTCAGAGGAGGATCTTGTTGAGCGGGTACTCCACGATGCCCTGGGCGCCGGACTCGGCCAGCTGCGGGATCAGGTCCCGCACCAGCCGCTCCTCGATCACCGTATTGACCGCCGCCCAGCGTTCGTCGGACAAGGTAGAGATGGTGGGCGTCGCCAGGGCGGGAAGCAGCTCGAGGACGCGGTCCAGGTGATCGCGGCGCACGTTGAGCATCAGACCCACCCGGTCCGCGGCATCGATGGCGCCCTTGAGCAGCAGGAGCAGGCGCTCCATCTTGCGCCGCTTCCAGGGATCCTCGTACGCATCCCTGTTGGCCACGAAGCGCGGCGTGCTCTCCAGCACCGTGTCGAGCACCCGCAGGTTGTTGGCCCGAAGGCTCGACCCGGTCTCGGACACGTCCACGATGGCATCGGCCAGGACCGGGGGCTTCACCTCGGTGGCGCCCCAGGAGAACTCCACGTCCGCCTTGACCTTGTGCTGCCTCAGATAACGCCGGGTCAGGCCGACGGCCTCGGTGGCGATGCGCTTGCCCTGGAGGTGCGCGGGCCGCTTGATCGGCGAGCCCTCCTTCACCGCCAGCACCCAACGCACCGGTCGGTAGTTGGGCCAGGGTGCGCGCAGGTCCGCCAGCTCCTTCACCTTGGCTCGATTTTCCAGCACCCAGTCCAGGCCGGTGATGCCGGCGTCCATGACGCCCTGCTCCACGTAGCGGGCCATCTCCTGGGCGCGGATCAGGATGCACTCCAGCTCCGGGTCGTCGATGGCCGGGTAGTAGGAGCGGTCACGGATGGTGATCTGGTAGCCGGCCTGTGCAAAGAGCCGCCCGGTGGTCTCCTGGAGGCTTCCCTTGGGCAGCCCGATGCGCAGGACACCCTTCGTTCCGCCGGCCTTCGGCTTCGCGCGACGCCGTGCCGGGCTCATCGCTTGTACACCTGGGCGGGGTCGAAGACCTGCTCGCCCTCGTCCACCAGAACGTCGCCGTCGGCCCGGCGGAAGAAGCAGCTGCGCTTGCCGGTGTGACAGGCGGCGCCACCCACCTGCTCCACGCGTACCAGCACCGCGTCGCCGTCGCAGTCCAGGAAGAGGCCCTTCAGGCGCTGCACGTTTCCGCTCTCCTGCCCCTTGTGCCACAGCTGCTTGCGACTGCGGCTCCAGTAGTGCACTTCGCCCGTCTCCAGCGTCTTGCGAAACGAGTCGGCGTTCATGTAGGCGACCATCAGGATCTCGCCAGTCGCGTCGTCCTGGGCGATGGCGGTCACCAGGCCGCCGCCCTTCTCGAAGTCCAGTTCGTTCAGGATCGCGTCCATGGCCTCCCCCAGAGGGAGGAGGAGCCTACCCGTGGACGAGGACGGCCGCCAGCCGCTCGCAAAGCGCGCCGAGCTCGTCGAAGGCCGGCCCGCGAGAGAAGCTGGGCTCGCGACGACGATCCCGGCCGCGACGCCCCAGACTGCGCACCAGGATGCGCCGGCGCGCCAGCAGCTCCAACGCGTTCTGGAAGGTGATGGGGTTGCGCCCCTCGGGGCGCAACGCAACGCCCAGCAGCTGCGCGCGCTCGAACTGCGCCTCGATCCGCTTCTGCAGCGCACGGCGGCCGACGGGCTCCTCGCCCAGCTCCTGCGCCGCGGTGAAGGCCGCGCAGTAGGCCTCGAGCACGCCGCGCGTCTGGGCGGAAAGGAACGCGAAGTAGGCGCGGCCCTTCTCACTGGCCAGCAGCCGGTCTTCGCGGCGCTCGATCATGCCGAAGCGCTCGAAGTAGTCGAGGAAGCCGTCCACGTGGGCCACCAGGATCTCCTCCCGGGGCGCGTAGAACTCCTGGTAGAGCAGGTCCAGCCAGCCGGCCACGCGCCCGCGCAGCTCCGCGGCGGTGCCGCCCTCGCCGAGCTCCAGGGCCAGGAAGCTGGGCGCCGCCAGGAAGTGGATGATGGCGTTGCGGTAGATGTCCAGGGCCCGGCGCTTGGACTCATCGAAGTAGAGCGTCTCGCCATGGGAGTCGTCCATGGAGTGGATCAAGTCGCTGCGCTCCAGGAAGGCGATCGACTCGCGGAACTCGCCCTCGTCGGCCTGCAGGGCGGCCGTCATGCGCACGTCCTGGATGCGCAGCAGGTCGACGATCTGCTGCATGCGGGCCACCAGCTCGTGGCGCAGCAGTCCACGGCGCGGCTCGCCCAGCAGCGCACACGCCGCCACGGACGTGGAGTTCGCCACGGCCGCCCAGTTGATCCGTTCGACCAGGCGGTTGCCCAGACCCTCGACGAACTCGCGCCTCTCGGCCAGGGCCTCGGCGCCCGCGAAGCGTTCGCGCCGGTCGCCCAGGGCATCGGCCAGCGAGATCGGCTCGCCGAAGTTCACGTGGACGCTTCCGAAGCGAAGCTGCAGGAACTTTCGCGCGCGCAGCAGGCCCAGCATGCTCTCGTCCTGCTTCTCGTCGCCCTCCAGCTCGCGCACCATGGCCCCCTCCTCCACCAGGCGCTCGTAGGTGATGGCAGTGGGCACGAAGAAGAGGTCGCGGCGGCCCGTAGCCAGGAAGGCTTCCACATCCCAGTTCAGGAACCCGAGCTTGGGCGTCAGGCTCTTGCCCGTGCGCGAGCGGCCTCCCTCGATGAAGAACTCCTGGGAGTAGCCCTGGCGCACCAGGTACGTGATGTAGCGGCGGAACACCTCCTTGTAGAGGGGGTCGTCGAAGGAGCGGCGCATGAAGAAGGCGCCGACCCTGCGGAACAGGAAGCCGAAGGGGCCGAAGCCCATGTTCTCCCGCGCCAGGATGTGGGGGGGCATCATGTGCCGGGAGTAGAAGAGCCACTGGAGGATCACGAAGTCGAAGTAGGAGCGATGGCTCGGCACCAGCACGATCGGGTGCTGGCGCGAGTAGCCCTCCACCTTCTCCAGCCCGGTCACGTCGATGTTGCCAAACATGCGGCGCAGGATCAGCGTCACGGCGATGCTGAGGATCGCCAGCACGGTCGAGTTCATGCGCGCCGCAATCTCGCGCAGCATCTTGGAGGCCTGGGCGCGGGCGGCCTCGATGCGGATGTCCTTCTGGTGGGCGTACTCGGTCAGCACGGTGCCGAAGGCGGCGTCGGAGAAGACCTCCTCTTCGACGCGATGGAAGGGCTGGATCGGCGCGCCCTGCACCACCTTCTCCTCGCGGTACAGGTGCAGCAGCAGCGAGCGCCTGACCTTGCGCGCCAGGGTCGCAGCGCCTTCGGCGCGGCGCTCGCCGACGAAGGCGCGCAGGTCGATGGCCTCACTCACGTTGATCTTGAGGTTGCGGTAGTTGAGCAGAAAGCTCGTGACCTTGGCCAGGTCGGTGGGCCGCGTGGCGGCGCCGTAACCCAGGTTCAGGAAGCGGCGGGCGCTGCGCCGCGGTCCCTTGCGCCAGAAGAGCGCCAGCGGCACCAGATAGACCGGGCGGTCGTCGTTCCAGACGCTGCCCACGATCTCGCCCAGGAAGTCCAGCTCGTTCTGGCCGGCGCGCACCGCGTCGCGGCGGCCCTGCAGGACCGAGCCCACCCGCGCCGTGCGCATGAACAGGAAGAGCGACTCGCCGGAACGCACCAGCTCGTGGACGTGTTCGCGACCCAGCTCGTGCTCGTGGGCGCGCTCCCCGGATCCGGGCAGCCAGCGATGCAGGTCCAGGCGGCGCCACAGCAGCCGCGCGGCTTCGACGAGCGGGCGGTAGTAGTAGAAGGCCACGCCGTTGGCGAAGCCCGAGAGCCGCAGACCATCGCGCAGGAAGAGCCAGTTGAACAGGAAGTAGTCCAGGCGGCTGGCGTAGCGCATCACGTACACCACCGAGCCCTTGGACTCGAGGCCGCGCAGGGTCTCGACAGTGGACTCGTCGAGCTCCAGGTGGCGGAAGAAGCGGCGGCCGAAGCGGCGGAGGAAGAAGCTGAAGCGCGGCGTCATCGCCGAGAACGGGTCGGCGATGGCCTCGGGCGCGGTGCGGACGTAGGTGGGATTGTCCGGGGACATCGCGGTCAGGATACCCGAGAGCCCGCGCCGGCCGCCCGTCGATGACGTTGCGCCGGGTTAAAGTTTCGTGAAAGCTGGCGCGCCCCTGGGGCGCAGACTCCGCGCCAGGGGGAGAGCGTGTCTCTAGGCCAGGATCTCCGGCAGCCGCGCGGCGATTTCTTCGGGGGTCCAGAGGCCGCCTTCGTCGGTCTTGGTCACGCCTTCGGTGCGGGTCATGCGCATCTCGGAGATCTTGCCGCCGCCGACGAAGAAGGTGGTCTTGGTCACGTCCTTGGAGAGGTCGCTGGCCAGGAACACGATCAGCGGCGAGATCAGGTTCGGCGCCATCGTCTTCTCCATCTCGGGCGCGCCCATCAGGTCCGACGTCATGCGCGTGAAGGCCACCGGTGCGATGGCGTTGACGCGGATGCCGCCCTTCTGGCCCTCCAGGGCCAGGCAGCGCGTGAAGCCCGCGATGCCCGCCTTGGCCGCGCCGTAGTTGGACTGGCCGAAGTTGCCCTCCAGGCCCGAGGTCGAGGACGTGCTGATGATCGAGCCGCCCTCGCCGCGCTCCTTCATGTGCAGGAAGACCGGGCGCGTGACGCAGTAGGTTCCCTTGAGGTGCACGGCGATCACCGCGTCCCACAGGGCCTCGTCCATCTTCGCGAAGGTCTTGTCGCGCAGGATCCCGGCGTTGTTGACCAGGATGTCCACCTTGCCGAAGGCATCGAGCGCGCCCTGCAGGATGGCCTGGCCGCCCTCGACCGTGGCCACGTTGTCGTAGTTGGGAGCGGCCTCGCCGCCGGCCGCCCGGATCTCCTCGGCCACCTGGTCGGCCATGGCGTGGCCCTCGCCGCTGCCGTCGCGGGCGCCGCCCAGGTCGTTCACCAGCACGCTGGCGCCCTCGGCTGCCAGGGCCAGCGCGTGCTCGCGCCCGATCCCGCCGCCCGAACCCGTAACGATCGCCACCTTGCCGTCTAGAAGACCCATTCTGATTCCTCCGAATCCCGCCGCAGAGCGCGAATCCTAGCTCACGCGAAGAGGATGGTGCGCAGCCGTTCGAAGGGTCGAAAGCCCAGCCCTTCGTAGAGCCGCTGGGCGGGTTGGTTGCCCTCCACCACGGCCAGCTGGGCGTGGTCGGCGCCCGCCTCGAATGCGCCTCGGCACACCTCGGCGACGCCCAGCGCCGCCAGCCCGCGGCGGCGCAACGTGGGCCAGGTGTAGACGCCCTGGAGCAGCCAGCCCTGGGGCCGCTGCACGTCCGCGTAGGCCACGAAGCCGATCCGCCCGTCCAGGGTCACCACGGTGGCGCGGGACACGCGACTCTGCACCCAGCGCCGGAACCCGTCGGGATCGCCGTCGTGGGGATCCGGTCGGCCCTCCTCGCGCAGGCTGGCCCGGGCCGCATGAACCAGGGCGGGCAGATCCTCGAGCTGCGCGCGGCGGACCTCGACGCCGGCCTCGGGGGCGCGCTCGAGCAGGCTCGCGGGTGTCACCGCGCAGGCCTGCTCCCAACGGTCCAGCAACGCGCGCCGGCCGCGCCGTTCGAGCCGCAGCCACAGACGCGAGACCAGGGCGTCCGGGCTCTTCACCAGTCCGCCCCCCGCCCGCTCCAACAGGGGCATCAGGACCCCCAGCCCGGCTTCGTCCAGGCCGGCATCCAGCAGGATGCTGGGGCGCAGGGCCGCCACGCCCACCAGGCGCTCGCCGGCAAAGGCTCCGACCAGCTCCGGGCGGCCGAAGCCCGCCGACGGACGCCGGCCCAGGCCGTGGGCCACGTCCAGGAGCAGGAGATTGGCACGGGCGCGAACGGCGAGACAGTCGAGCGCCGCGTCGCGATGGCGCACGTCCAAGCGACGCGCGCGCAGGGGACCGCTCCGCGGCTCCCTGGGCTCAGTCGAGGACGACCAGGACGTCACCCTCTTCCACGCTGTCGCCCTCGTTGACGCGGATCTCGGCGATCCGTCCCGCGCAGGGCGCCTCCACGGGGATCTCCATCTTCATCGACTCGATAATGAGGATTACCTCGTCGGCGACCACGCTGTCTCCGGCCTGCTTCTCGATCTTCCACACGTTCCCGGTGATCTGGGCCTCGACCTCGGTCGCCACGAACGCTCCTTCTCGCGGGTCGTTCCGCAGGGCGCGCCGATGGTACCCGATCGCTATCCTCGCGCCCCCTGGAGGTTCGATGCTCGAGACCCTGACTCGCGGCTTCGGCGCCGCCCGCGAGAAGCTGGCCGGCGTCCGCGAACTCACCGACGAGAACGTCGACGCAGCGCTGCGCGATGTGCGCATGTCGTTGCTCGAAGCCGACGTGGACTTCGAGGTGGTTCGCGACTTCCTGGCGCGGGTCAAGGACCGCTGCGTGGGCGAGAAGGTGCAGACCCGCGTGCGGGACGCCCAGGGTCAACTGCACAAGGTCACACCCGGCCAGCACTTCGTCGCGAGCTGCGAGCAGGAGCTGGCGGCGCTCATGGGGCCGGTGGATACGGAGCTGGCCCGGGGCGCCGGCGGGCGCGTGTCGGTGATGCTGGTGGGGCTGCAGGGTGTGGGCAAGACCACCGTGGCGGGCAAGCTGGCCCGCCACCTGCAGCAGAAGAAGCGGCGTCCGCTGCTGGTCGCCGCCGACGTGTACCGCCCCGCTGCCGTGCTGCAGCTCCAGCGCCTGGGCGAGTCCATCGGCGTCGCGGTCCACGCCGGCGCCGAGGGCGAAGCGCCCGCCGCCATCTGCGCGGCCGCCGCCGAGCGGGCCCGCCAGGAGGGCTTCGACGCGGTCGTCTACGACACCGCGGGGCGCCTGGCCCTCGACGATGAGCTGATGGGCGAGCTGGAGGAGATCACCGCGCGGGTGGAGCCGGCCAACACGCTGCTGGTCTGCGACTCGCTGATGGGCCGCGACGCCGTGAACGTGGCCAAGGCCTTCTCCAAACGCCTGAAGCTCGACGGCCTGGTGATGACCAAGCTGGACGGCGACGCCCGCGGCGGCGCCGCGCTGGCCGTGAAGGCCGTCACCGGCGTACCGATCAAGTTCCTGGGTACCGGGGAGACCCTGGACCGGCTGGAGCCCTTCCGCCCCGAGGGCCTGGCCTCGCGCATCCTGGGCATGGGCGACGTGGTCGGCCTGGTGCAGGACTTCGAGTCGGTCCTGGACGACGACGAGCAGGCCAAGGCCGAGGCGGACGCCGAGCGCATGCTGAAGGGGCAGTTCTCCCTGGAGGACTTCCTGTCTCAGCTGAAGATGATCAAGCGGATGGGCCCCCTGAAGGAGATCTTCTCCAAACTGCCCATGTTCGGCGGCCTGGCCGACCAGATGGAGGGCGACGAGCTGGTCAAGGTGGAGTCCATGGTCCACTCGATGACCCGCGACGAGCGGCTCCAGCCGGAGACGATCGACAAGAGCCGGGCCGCCCGCATCGCCCGGGGCAGCGGGCGCCAGCAGCGCGAGGTGCGCGACCTGGTGGGCCGCTTCGTCCAGATGCGCGAGATGATGGGCAAGATGGGCGGAGCCGGGGGCTTGATGAGCCGCATCCCGGGCCTGGGGCGCATGGCGGGCGCCGGCGGGCCGGAGCTGGACCCGGCCGCGCTGCTCGGGGGCGGCGGCCCGGCGCAGTCGGAGCAGGCAGCCCGGCGCTCCGGCCAGGCCCGGCGCAAGAAGCGCAAGAGCGCGAAGAAGGCCCGCAAGCGCTCGCGCAAGAAGTAGCCCGGGCCCCGCTCGGCTGAAGGCCCGGTGAAGTCGCCGCAGACGCAACGAAGCTTGGAAGCTCCCGATTTACCTCCTACAATGGAGTACGAAGGACAGGCGAAGCACCCCCCCTAGGAAGACAGCCGGCGGCCCCCCTCCGCATCGGATGCTCCATTCGCGCTGCTATCAGGTTCTGCCGCAGAATTGCCGATTCGTGTACTGACGACGATGCGCACCACCGCCGCCATGCTTGTGGCCCTCATGCTGGGGGCCGTTGCCCCTCCGTCCGCGGCGGAGGGGCTGCCGCGACCTGCGGCCCTGGAGCCCCAGGTGCGCTTCTGGACGCGCATCTACTCCGAGGTGGACTCCGGCGGCGGGCTGCTGCACGACGCCGTGCACATGGACGTGGTCTACGACGACGTCCGCGTTCCCCGAGGCCTGTCGCGCCGCGGACGGGAGCGTCACCTGAACCGCGCCAAGAAGAAGTACGTGGCCGCGCTGCGCAAGCTCGGCGCGGGCCGGCGCAGCGGCCTGTCGGATCTGGAGCAGCGCGTGCTGGCCCTGTGGCCTCCCGACGTGAGCAACGCCACGTTGCGCAGGGCCGTGAAGAACGTGCGCTTCCAGCGCGGCCAGGCCGACCGCTTCCGCGAAGGCGTGATCCGCGCCGGCCTCTACGAGCCCACGATCCGAGAGGTCTTTGCCGAGGCCGGCATCCCGCCGGACGTGGCCGCCCTGCCCCACGTGGAGTCGTCGTTCAACCCGCGCGCGTACTCCAGCGCCGGCGCCGCCGGGCTGTGGCAGTTCACGCGCTCCACGGGCCGGCTCTACATGCGCGTCGACTACGTGGTGGACGAGCGCATGGACCCCTTCATCGCCACCGAGGCAGCGGCGCGACTCCTGAACGACAACTACAAGGAGCTGAAGGCCTGGCCCCTGGCCATCACGGCCTACAACCACGGGCAGGCCGGCATGTCGCGCGCCGTGCGCACCACAGGGACTCGCGACATCGCCACCATCGTGCGCCGCTACAAGGGCCGCGCCTTCAAATTCGCCTCGCGCAACTTCTACACGGAGCTGCTGGCGGCAGTGGACGTAGAGCGCGACGCAGAGAAGTACTTCGGCCCGCTGGAGCGGCACGACCCCGCCGCGCTCGAGGCGGTGACCCTGGACCACTACTACAAGGTCGCTTCCCTGGAGCAGGCGCTGGGAATCAACGCCAAGACGCTGCGGGGAAACAACCTCTCGCTCCAGCCCGCGGTATGGCGGGGCCAGAAGTACGTGCCCCGGGGCTTCCAGCTGCGCATCCCCCGAGACCCCTCCGGCGCCTCGGCCGTCACGGCCCTGGCCGCGGTCCCCACCAGCCAGCGCTACACCAAGCAGAAGCGCGACAGCGTCCACGTGGTCCGGCGCGGCGAGACGCTCTCCCAGATCGCGCGGCGCTACGGCGTGAGCCAGCAGGACCTGGTGGACCTGAACGGGCTGCGCAGCAAGCACCGGATCCGCCAGGGCCAGCGCCTGCGCCTGCCCGGCGTCGAGGGCCCCAGCGTCGCAGCCGCCGGCCCGGCCACCTTGGACGGGGACGGCCGCTATCGCGTACGCCGCGGCGACACGCTCTCCGGCATCGCCTCCCGCTTCGGCGTGAGCGAGGCGAAGCTGGTGGCCAGCAACAGCCTGCGCAACAAGAACCGGCTCTACGTGGGCCAGCCGCTGCGCGTGCCCGGCCACGCCGCGGCCAAGCCGGCGGCCGCAAAGCCCGCGGCGCCCAAGCCCGTGGTAGCCCTTCCCGAAGTGCCGGGCCGCTCCCCCATCGTGGTGGCCGTCCGCGAAACGCCGGAAACGCTGCCGGTGGCTCCGGCCCGTACGGCAAGCGCCACCCCGGCGCCGAAGCCGCCCGACGCAGCCGACGCATCGGCAGCCCCGAACGCGGACGAGGTGCTGCCCTGGCGCACCCCGGATGCGGCAGCCCCGCCGCCGGACGTCGCCCCCGAGCCGGCGGCGTCGGCGATCGTGCCGCTCTCGAGCCCCGCGGCCGCCGCGCCGGCCACGCCTCCTCGGAGCGCGCACCTGGCCGTGGGCCCGGACGACCACATCCTGGTCGAGGCGGGGGAAACCCTCGGCCACTTCGCGGACTGGCTCCAGGTTCCCACCTCACGGCTGCGCCACCTGAACGGGTTGCGACCACGCTCCGCCATCGTGATCGGGCAGCGGGTGCAGCTGGACTTCTCCCGCGTGTCCCGCAGCGAGTTCGATGCGCGCCGCCACGCCCACCACGCAGCGATCCGCAACGACTTCTTCGCGCGCTACCGGGTCGCCGGCACGCGCATCCACGTGCTGCGCCGCGGGGACACCCTCTGGAGCCTCTCCCGGCGCCACCGGGCCGTGCCCATCTGGCTGCTGCGCGAGTACAACCCCGACATGAACCTCCAAGACCTCCAGCCCGGCTCCCGCATCACCATCCCCAGGCTCGAGCGCAAGAGCACCTGACTCGGGCCGGCGCTCTGGGCTACCCGCCCACCAGCCCGTCCTGGATCAGCTTCAGTCCGAGCACGACCAGGGACGCGTAGACGATGCGAAAAAAGATCTTCTCGTCGGTGCGGTGGTGCAGCCAGGTGCCGAGCACGATGCCGACGGGTGCCAGAGGCGCGAGCAGAAGGGAGGTCGCGAGGTTCGAGCCGTCCAGCTGCCCCAGCCAGGCGTAGGGGCCGAGCTTCAGCCAGTTCACTGCGAAGAAGAAGGCCACGGTCGTAGCCTGGAAGGTCGTCTTGTCGAGCCGCTGCGACAGCAGGTAGATGTGCAGTGGAGGGCCACCGGCGTGGACGCCGAAGCTCGTGAAGCCCGCCAACGTCGACCAGAACATGCCGCGCGCATAGCTCGCTGTGCGCGGGGGGCCGGAGTCGCGGACGAGCCACCAGCGCAGTGCGAACACGAGCGCGATGCTCCCCACCATCACGCGCAGCGCATCCGGCGAGAGAAGGTCGAAGGTGGCGAGCCCGATGACGGTTCCGAGCACTGCGCCCGGTGCAATGGTGCGGAGGTTGTGAGCGTCCCATTTCCCCCACCACGGACGCAGCGCCGTCGCGTCCATCAGCATCAAGATTGGGAGCAGGATCGCAGCAGCGCGCGCGGGCTCGATCGTCAGCGACATGAGCGGCACCGCCACCAGGCCGATCCCGCCCGCGAGACCCCCTTTGGCGACGCCGAGGAGGAGTACTGCGACGACAGCGGTCGCGTAGAACCAGGGATCGTCGATCACGGATAGCGAGTCGAGCACGCCGCAGTCTCGCACATGAACCAGGCCGGCTCGTCCCTCCCCTTTCGGGCTGGGATGTACTACTTGACGGAGTCCCTCCGACTTTGCCGCCCGGCGGCGAACGAGCACGAATGGAAGCGCTGCGTCTACCCAGGAAGGTCGAGGAGGATCCCGCAGGCGCGCAGCTCGCCCGCGAACTCGCCGCGCGCGCGGTCCCGCTTTGGCCGCGCGGCAAACTGCGCGTGGCGCGAGCCGAGCTCTCGCCTGGGCTCGAAGCCGCACTGACCAGCGCCTTCTCTGCGGGCCAGATCGTCCGCGGCCTGGAAGAGACGACGCGTGCGCTCACCGCGGAAGCACGGGGGCTCGCACACGTCGACCAGAGAACCGGCGCTGCGCGCGGCGCACGCGTTTCGAGGCTTCTGGTGCTGGCGGATGATGGCGCGGAGCGCTTCTACCGCAATGTCGAAGCGCTGCTGCGCGAGCATGCGCCGCGGGTCCTCGCGCTGCGGCTCTCCGCCGACGAACGCGCCCTCGGGCAGCTCCTCTTCGGACCCGACCGCGTTGCGCGGCTGCTCATGGTCGAGCACAAGGACGCCGTGTCCCAGGTGTTGTTGGCGTTGGCCGCGCAATGGAGCGGGACGCCAGAGTGATCGACGCCCGGTTCCAGGGTGCGCCTCAGGGGCCGCGGAAATAGCCGCGCTGGACCATGTCGGCGGCGAGCTGGTCGATCACCGCGTGGATCGGCTCGGTGCGGTCGTCCTTGATCTTCGTCTCGACCACGGCCGAATAGAGGAGCTCCTCGGTCTTCGCATCGAAGAGATCGGTCTCGAGGAAGAACTTTTCCTTCCTGGGGGCCCTCCGGCTCTCGGCCGCCCACGCGCCGTACCAGCCGCTGAGGCTGTCGTGCGGAGGGACGTAGTGCCGAGCGGGCTTCGTGGTGTTCACCCGCGTCACGATCACGCCGTCGAGCTTGTACTCGGCGAGCCAGGACTCGACCGTCTTGCGGTCGATGTTCTCGAGCTCGGGGACCACGTTGATGCTGGCGACCGAGAGGACTCCATGGTTCGCCAGCTTGTCGACGAAGTCGTTCTCGTACTGAGCCCGTGCTGCCGCGTTCGGGGCCAGGCCCACGATCATCAGACGCTCGTACGGCGCGCCCGCGTAGTCCTTCGGGGCCCAGGTGTCGATCAGCTGGGCCGTCTTGCAGGAGGGGACCACGAGCGCCAGGACGACGATCAGGAGATGCCGTTTCACGGCGACAGCCAATCACAAGACGCAGCGATTGGCCATGGCTGCGGCGGGTGTACCCGATCCCGACTGCATGCAGAAGGGAGCCCGACTGCCTGCTACCGTCCGGCCGTGTCCGCGCCGCCGCAGTTCAAGATCTGCCCCGAGTGCCGGGTCGAGTACCGCCCCGACGCCGAGGTGTGCGCCGACTGCCGGGTTCCGCTTGTGCATGCAAACGCGGCGCTTGCCGAGGAGACGCTCGCGGATTTTCCGCCGGCCTCCGAGCTGGAGTGCGTGCGCGTGGCGCCGGTGGCCTGGATGGAGGCGCTGGCACAGGGCCTCCAGGAGAGGGGCGTGACCCTGCGCGTGGAGCGCGCCCGGGCGGAGGACGCGCCCGAGGGACAGCGCGCCGACATCTTCGGCGACATTGCCCAGCTCTTCGGACTCTACGTGCGAAGCGAGGACCTCGAGCTCGCACGAGAGCTCGACGCCTCCATCGCCGCCCAGCTGGTTCCCGAGGAGTCGGAGGCCCTGGAGGAGGGTGAGGTGGAGGACTGTCCGGCCTGCGGTGCGGCGCTCTCCGCCGATGCGCTCGAATGCGGCGACTGCGGGTTGAGCCTGGGCTGAGGCGGCGCGAAGGTTCGCGGCCGCTGGTGAAGTGAGCGCTAGGCCCATCCGATCGGGTGAGCCCGGTGCGTCCCCGAGAAGCCCTTCAGGGTCAGCTCGCGGGAGTCGCCGAGGGGGAAGCCGTCGCCGACGGCAGCCTGCACGTCCTCGGAGACCAGAATCTCTCCGGCCTGGGCCTGGTCGGCGATGCGACAGGCCAGGATCACCGTGCGTCCGAAGAACTTGTCGGCGTCCCGGATCGCCTGGCCGGTGTGGAGGCCGATGCGGATGCGAATCGGCTCGACGGAGCCCTGCTCGCGATAGGCGGCGAAGGCGCGCTGCATCGCCACCGCGGCGCGCACACCGTCGCGCGCCGACGGGAAGGCCAGCAGGAAGCCGTCGCCCTGGGAGTCGACCTCACGCCCCTCGTGGGCCGCCACCTGCTCGCGCAGGATGCGGTTGTGGGTCTGGATGACCCGGTGCGCGGCCTCGTCGCCCAGCCGCTCGGTCATGGAGGTGAAGCCCTGCATGTCGCTGAACATGAGCGTCACGGTGCCGTCCGCCGCCGCGTGCTTGCCGAAGTCCGGACGGCCGGACTGGACGGAGTGCGCCACCGAGTAGATGGAGCGGTGGGTCTGGGAGGCATCGATGCCCTGCACCTCCAGCTTCGTGGCCAGCGCGCGCTCCACGAAGTGGGCAGAGCCCATGTCCCGGGCGGCATCCATGGCGTCGTTCAGGAGCTGGAGGGCCCGGTCCTGATCGCCTTCGCCCTGCCGCTCGACGAGGATCTCTGCCAACGCCAGGCTGCCCACGATCTGGAACGGGCGCAGGCCCCACTCCGCGCTCAGCTCCAGGGCACGCTCCAGGTGTCCAACCGCGTCGTCCACGCGGCCGAGGATCCGGGCGAGCAGGCCCAGGCCGTAGTGCCCGGGACCGCGCGAGGAGGCGGCAGCGCCGGCCGTGATCTGCAGCTCGGCGTACGGAAGCAGCAGCTCGTACAGACGCTGGGCCGCATCCGTCGCGCCCAGGCGATGGGCGGCCTGGGCCAGCAGGCTGATTCCGGCGGGCCAGTTGCCATCGGGGGGCATGGCCGCGAAGTCGTCGGCCAGGAAGAAGTCGAGCTGCTCGCGGGCGATCTCGGCGTGCCCCAGCTCGGCGTGGGCCCAGGCGGCGGCTGCGCGCCAGACGGGCTGCGGATGCTGCTGCATGCCCGCGTCGAGCACCGCAGCCAGCTCCTCCAGGCGGCCCTGGAAGAAGCGGATGAAAGCGATGCTGGCGCCGTACATCTGGAGCGCCACGTCGGCCCAGACCCGCGTGCCGTAGGCCAGGGCGAAGCCCGCGAGCCGCTCGCCCTCGTCCAGTTCGCCCGCGACGAGCTTCAGGCTGGAGTTGTGGAGGTGGTACCAGTAGATGGCGCGCGCGTTCTGGGTGCGCGGCACCAGCGCCTCCACCGCCGCCTGCTCGCGCCGGCAGGCCTGCATGTCTCCCATCACGAAGAAGTGATTGAAGCGCTGGTTTCGCGCCAGGATGGTCTTGTCGGTCTCCCCCGAGGCCTCCGCAAGCGCGAGCAGCTCGTCGGCGACGGCGCCGCGACGCTCCAGGTCCTCGGGGCGCCAGAGGGCGAAGATCATCGCGAAGCACGCCTCCAGAAGATGACTCGGGTCGCCCACGCGCCGCGCCACGTCCAGCGCCTCCTCGTAGTAGGCGCAGCCCTGGTCCGCGGTCTCGCCCAGGGCCATCTGGTTGCCGAGCTGAGTCAGCACCTGCACACGGTGCACGCAGTCGTCATCGCCCAGCTTTTCGCGGGCCTCCTCCAACAGGACCACGGCGCCGGCGTGCGGCTCACCCAGGTTTCGCGCGAACTCGGCGAAGCCGAAGCTCGCCGCAACCAGGGCGAAGCGGCGCGTGTCACCCAGCCGGCGGGCGATGGGAATCGCGCGCTCCAGGACGGCCAGCGCCTGCTCCACGTCGCCGGCGTAGTGCTGGGCCCAGCCCAGGGCGATCAACAGGTCGCAGTGCTGCTGGTCATCGCCGTCGCCTTGCAGCTCCAGCATCTGGAGGGCGCGCTCGTAGTGAGGGATGGCGTCCTCGTGGGCCATGAGCTGGGTTGCGCGGTGTCCGGCCCGGGTGGCGTACTCCACTGCCTTGCCGACGTCGCCACCCGCGTGGGCACCCTCGGCAAAGTGATACGCCAGCGCCGCCAGCTGCGAGCCCTCGCGATCGGCGTGCAGCGACTCCAGCACCTCGCCGATCTTCCGGTGCAGGCGCACGCGGCGGGTTGTGTTGAGCTCGTCCTGGAGGGTCTCGCGCACAAGCGCGTGGGAGAAGCGGTAGCGGCCCGGCGATTCGGGCATCTCCTGGATCACCCGGGCGCCGAGCGCCTCGTCCAGAACCTCGCCCAGGCGGTCTGCGTCCAGGCCCGCCAGCGGCTCGAGCAGCGAGAGGTCGAACTCGCGGCCGATCACCGACGCCACGCTGAGCGCATCGTTGCACTCCTCGCTGAGCTGGTTGAGGCGCCGACCGACGGCCTCGCGGATGCCCTGGGGAATCTCCACGCTCCACGTGCCGGAGGTCTTGGGATCGTCCAGGCGTCCCTCGGAGGCCAGCAGGCGCACCACCTCGTTCACGAAGAACGGGTTGCCCTCGGTCTCGCGGTAGACCGCCGAGACCAGGGACTCGGCCGCGGACTTCCCGGCGCTGAGCTCGATGAAGCGCGAGACGTCGGCCTCCTCGAGGCCGCGCAGCAGCACCCGGGTGGAGAGCTGCAGCTGCGCCAGATCCGCCAGGGTCTCGGCCAGGGGGTGACGCCGGCCCAGCTCCACATCGCGGTAGGTGCCGATCAGCAGGATGCGCGTTCCCGCCAGCTCCCGCGCCAGGAACTGCATCAGCAGGAGCGACGGCTTGTCGGCCCAGTGCAGGTCGTCCAGGATCAGGACCAGCGGTTGCTCCCGAGCCGCGTTCTTGAAGAAGTTGGTGAGGCTGTCGAAGAGGCGGAAGCGCGCCTCGTCGGCCGCCAGCGGCGCCGCGGGCTGGAGTCCCGGCAGCCGCTCGCGCACCTCGGAGACCACGTCCGCGATGACCGGCGCGCCGCCGCCCATTTCCGAGAGCAGCGCCGCCGGATCGCGCTCGCGCACGTAGCTGCGGACGAGCTGCACCCAGGGCCAGTAGGTGGGCGCGCCCTCGCCCTCGTAGCAGCGCCCCCAGAGCACCTGGGCGCCGCGCAGGCTGGCGTAGGTGGCCAGCTCCTCGGAGGTGCGGGTCTTCCCGATGCCCGGCTCGCCCACCAGCAACAGGATGCGCCCCTGGCCGGAGAGCGCGGCATCGGCGCCGGCGCGCAGCTCTTGCACCTCGCGCTCACGGCCCACGAAGACGCCGCTGGCGAGCCGGTCCAGCGGGTTGACGTCGCCGGCGGCCGGCGCAGCCGTCACGCTGGAGACGTTCTGGATCGCTTCCAGCGCACCGCGGGCCGTCGCCGCGTCGGCGGGGCGCTGGGCGGGATCCTTGGACAGCAACGACAGGATCAGATCGTCCAGCGGCTTGGGGACGTCGGCGTTGTGCCAGGAGGGCGCCACCGGCGGGGTGTTGATGTGCTGGGAGATGATCGCCACCGCGTCGTCGCCGGCGAAGGGCGGGCTGCCCGCCACCATCTCGTAGAGGGTGGCGCCCAGGGCATAGAGGTCGCTGCGCGCGTCGGGCTTGCGGCCCAGCGCCTGCTCGGGCGGCATGTAGGCCACCGTGCCCACCATCATGCCCTCCTGGGTGATGCGTGTGCGCTGCTCGAAGAGCGCCAGTCCGAAGTCCCCCAGCGCCGCGCTGCCGTCCTGGCGCAGCCAGATGTTTCCCGGCTTCAGGTCGCGATGCACGATGTCGTTGCGGTGTGCGTGCTCCAGTGCATGGCAGATCTCGGCGCCGATGCGGATCGCGTCGCGGAAGGCCAGGCGCCCCCCGTCGGCGCCGGCGAGCATTCCCTCGACGTCGCCACCGGCCATGTACTCGCTCACCAGGAAGACCGCTCCGTCCTCGTCGCCGATGTCGAAGACGGTGACCACGTTGGGGTGATCCCCGAGGCGCCCCATGGCCTCGGCCTCGTGGCGCACCCGCACCTGACCCGACTCGTCGAGCCCCTCCGTCTTGAGCACCGACACCGCCACGTCGCGCCCCAGGCTGCCGTCGTGGGCCAGGTAGACGCGCTTCTTGCCGCCCTCGCCCAGCATGCGCTGCACCACGTAGCGGCCTCTCGCGAAAGAGAGGCCCGAGGCGCTGGTGGGCGCGGACGCGGCAGCGGGCGGCGCCGTCGCGGACTCGGCGGGCGCCGCGTCCGAGGTCCCGGCGAGCTTCTGCCCGCAGCCGGCGCAGAAGGACGCGTCCGGCGGGTTCTCCCGACTGCAGCCCGCGCAGGTCCGGGCCAACCGACTCCCACAGCCGTTGCAGAAGGCCGCATCCCCGGCATTCGGACGATCGCACGAGGGACAGTTCACGAGGCCTCCGATCCCGACGAAGGGCGCATTCTATCACGGTGTCGGAAACGCCGGGGTGTGTCCCCGGACCCTGGCGGCTCAGCCGACTCGACGGCTCTCGCCCCCCGCCCGCAAGCACCGCCCTCGGCGTGGGGCCAGGCACCGGAGAGCGAGCGGCGCGCGCAGCGAGCCGAAGGCGAGCAAACTCAGCTGGATTGAAAGAGCGTCTCGTCGGGCAGGCGGATCGCGGTGAGCGGGCCGCCGTAGGTGGCGCCGGTGTCGATGCCGATGCTGAAGGGGATGTTCCAGCGCACCTGGAAGTCGGGGCTCGGCGTGTGGCCGTAGATCACGGTCACGCCCAGGCGGTGCGGGAGGTCGCCCATGGAGCGCGACCACAGGAAGTCCTCGGTGCGCGAGCGGCGCAGCACGTAACTCAGGTCGGTCTCGTCGCACCAGCGCGCCGAGAGGCCCGCGTGGACGAACAGGTAGTCGCCCATGCGGCAGTGCAGCCGCAGGTTCCGGTAGAAGTCCTCGTGGTCCTTGGGCAGCGCGAAGCCCTGCTCCGGGGCGTCGAAGAAGCCGTAGCTGGCCAGGGTGCGGTCGCCACCGTTCATCAGGAAGGCGTCGCCGCCGAAGTAGGCGGGCCCGTTCCAGCCCAGGAAGTCCAGGAACATGGACTCGTGGTTGCCGATCAGGAAGATGCACTCGCGCTCGGCCGAGAACTCGATCAGGCGGTCCACGACCCCCCGCGACTCGGGCCCGCGATCCACGTAGTCCCCCAGGAAGACCAGGCGGTCCGCGGGCTCCAGGGGCAGGCGCTCGAGCAGGTCCTCGAGCTTGGCCCGCTGGCCGTGAATGTCCCCGACGACGTACAGCACCTGCCTAGACTCCCCCGGCGGGGTTTTCGGCCGAGCGCAGCGGAGGCTTGACGAAGCGGCTGCCAGACGCCCGGGCCGCGAGCTGGCCGCAGGCGGCGGCGATGTCCGAGCCGCGTGGCCTGCGCAGGGTGACGCGAACGCCGCGGGAAGCCAGCTCGGCGAGGAAGCGCTCCGCCACCGCGGGCTCGGGCGGGCGGTAGGGAGACCCCGGGTGCGGGTTCATGGGGATGGCATTGACCTTGGAGGGCAGCCCGCGCAGCAGCCGCACCAACCGGCGCGCATCCTCCGGGGCGTCGTTCACATTCCGGATCAGCGTGTACTCAAAAAAGATCGGCCGCCGCGGCCCCAGCCGGGGCAGGCCCCGCAACGTCTCCATGAGCAGCTCCAGGGGGAAGCGGCGGTTCAGGGGTACGAGGACGTCGCGTACCGCATCCGTGGTGGCGTGCAGCGACACGGCCAGGTTGACCGGCGCCGCCTCCAGCAGCGGCGCGATCTTGGGAACGACGCCCGCCGTGGAGACCGTCACGCGCCGCGGCGCGAAGGCGAAGGCCTTGGGGTGCAGCAGCAGCTCCACCGCGGAGAGCACGTGCGGCAGGTTGAGAAGCGGCTCGCCCATTCCCATGAACACCACGTTGGTGATCTGGCGATCCTCGGGAAGCAGCTCCCGCATGCGCATCACCTGGTCGATGATCTCGGCCGTGGACAGGTTGCGCCGGAAGCCCAGCGCACCGGTGGCGCAGAACGAGCACGCCAGAGGGCAGCCCACCTGGGTGGAGACGCACAGGGTCGTGCGCCGCGCCTCCGGAATCAGTACCGCCTCCACGATCTCGCCGTCGGCGGCGGCCAGGCGGGCCTTGCGGGTGCCGTCGGCGGAACGCTCCACCGCCTCCACCTCCAGCGCCCGCCAACGCCAGTCAGCGGCCAGGCGCGCACGCAGGTCGGCGGACAGATCGGTCATCGCCGCGGGGTCCTCGACGCCCCGCGTGTAGACCCAGGCCGCGATCTGGTCGGCGCGCCACGGCGCATCCCCGCACTTGGCCAGGTGCGCGCGCAGCGCGTCCAGCGTCAGGTCCTTCAGCTGGGGACGGGTGTCGCTCACGGCTGCTCCCGCCGGCAGTAGTGCCAGAAGTGGAGCGGGCGTCCCTCGGCGCGCCACTCCAGCTCATAGGCCGTCGGCAGCCGCTCGGACACCTGGGACCGCCACGGATCGGGGGCGTACACATTGTCGAGCTGCGGCTCCGCCGCCAACACGGCGTCGATCTGCTCCGCGTATCCCTCGTGGTCGGTGGCCACGTGGAGGCTGCCGCCGGGGATCAGACGATTCGCCAGCAGCGCCACCAGCCGCGGCTGGATCAGCCGTCGGCGGAGGTGGCGCTTCTTGGGCCAGGGGTCGGGAAAGTTGATCCAGAAGGTCGCCACCGAGGTCGCGCAGAGCAGGTCTTCGACCACGCTCTCTCCGCGGGCGCGGAGCAGCCGCAGGTTCTCCAAGGGGAGGCGCGCGACGCGGCGGGCCAGCTTCAGGGCGCGTTTGGTCGAGTACTCGACGCCCAGGTGCGCCACGTCCGGCGCCTGGGTCGCCAGGTCCACCAGGAACTCGCCGCGCCCGAAGCCGATCTCCACCACCAGCGGGGCCGACGCCAGTGCGGGACCGAACAAGGCCGGCCAGCCCTTCTCCTCCACCTGCTCGGCCGTGACGCGGCGGTCCGAGCCCGGGATGTCGTGATTGAGCCGGCGCCCCACCTCAGCCCGCCCGCTCGCTCCCGAGCCCCAGGAGCCAGCGCAACCCTCCGAAGCGCGGCCGCCGCGGATGGATCTCGAGCAGCACTCGCTCGTCCTCACCGATCCCGGCCCGTCGGCGGGTCTCGGCCAGGGCCTCGAGCGGCCCGCCCAGAGCATCGATCAAGCCCAGCTCCCGCGCACGCAGTCCGCTCCAGACCCGCCCGCCCGCCAGCTTCTCCACGCTGCGCCGGGACATGGCGCGGCCCTCGGCCACCCGGTCGAGAAAGGTGGTGTAGAGCGCCTCCATCTCGCGCCGCACCAGCGCGCGCTCGTCCGGGGTGAAGCCCCGGGTGGCGGCCAGCAGCCCCGCCCGGGAGCCGCGCTCCACCGCCTCGGTGGTGACGCCGATCCGCTCGAGCAGCTCCTCGGCGTGGAGCTTGCCGCCCACGACGCCGATCGAGCCAGTCAGCGTGCCCGCCTCGGCCAGTACCGCGTCGGCAGCCGCGGCCACGTAGTAGCCGCCCGAGGCTGCCACGTCCCCCATGGAGACCACCACCGGCTTGTCGCGGCGCGCCACGCGCACGGCGCGCCACAGCAGGTCCGACGCCAGGCCGTCGCCGCCCGGCGAGGTGATGCGCAGCACCACGCCGCGCACGGCCGGGTCGCGGGCCAGTTTCTCCAGCAGTCCGCGCAGCCCGTCGCTGCCGATGCCCGAGAAGCCGCGCCCGCGATGAATCGCGCCGGTCGCCACCACGTACGCGACCTTGGGCAAGTCGCCCACCAGCGGACGCCAGCCCGCATCCCGGGCCCGCAGCGCTCCGTAGAAGGGCGCGTCGACCACCCGTACGCGGCGCGGCCCCGGGCGATCCTCCGGCGGCGGCGAGGCCAGCCGCTCCAGCGCCTCCTCCAGCTCGTCCGGGTAGAGGCAGCCGTCGATGAGACCCGCCTCCGCCGCGGCCGGCGCGGTGTAAGGCCCCGCGTCGATCCGCTCGCGCACGGCCTGGGGATCCAGACCGCGCCCCCGCGCGATGCCGTCCACCAGCTCACCGTACAGGTCGTCGAGCAGGGCTTCGGTCTGCTCGCGCGCTTCCGGCGAAAGGCTGTCGCGCACGAGCATCTCGCCGGCGGCCTTGTAGCCACCCACGCGCACCACGTCCGCCTCGACGCCCAGCCGCGCCAGGAGGCCGCGCACGAACACCGACTCGGCCCGCAATCCGACCAGCGCCACGCTGCCGGACGGGGGCAGCCACAGCCGGGTGGCGGCGCTGCCCAGCAGCAGGTCCTCGGCGCCCAGGCGCTCGCCCCAGGCCGCCACGGGCTTGCCGGCCTCGCGCACGCGCTCCACCGCGCGCCGCAGCGACAGCACCTTGGCCCAGCCGTGGGGCGCGCCGTCCAAGCGGAGCAGCACGCCGTCCACCTGCGGGTCCTGGGCCGCCGCCTCCAGGATCTCCAGCACGTCCAACAGCGAGAGCGGCGCCTCGCGCTGGAAAGGCATAGCCGGCGGCCGCTGCTCGTCCAGCGGCGGCGCCAGGCGCACCCGGACCCAGAAGCCCGCACCACGAGGCAGGGCCAGGCGCCCCGCCGTCTGGCGGGCCGCGCGCAGGGCGTTGTGCCCGAGGCGCCTTGCGAAGTCCACGACCGGCATCACTTCCAGCGCTTCCGGCGTCGCGAGAGATAGTCGACCATCAGGTAGGAGCCTAGCTGGCCCGGCCGCGTGAAGAAGGCGCGCCCCTTGTTGATGGCGGTCATGCGCTCCACGAAGCCGACCAGCTCCGGCGCATCGTCCAGCATGAAGGTGTTGATGGTGGCGCCCCGGCGCGTGACCCGGCGCACCTGCTTGAGCGTCTCCTCGGCGGCCCGCGGCGAGATGCCGCCGAAACCCATGGGCCACTCGACGCGCAGCTCCTTGTCCACGAAATAGGCCGTGGGCTGGCCGTCGGTGATGACCAGGATCTGGGGGTTGGGCGAAGGATGCTTCGCGATCAGCCGCTCCGCGACCATCAGCCCTTCCTGCAGGTTGGTGAACGGATCGCCCATGTTCCAGCTCGCCTCGGGCAGATCCCGGGTCGAGAGCTCCACCGCGCGCGTGTAGAAGCCCACCACGAAGAAGTGATCGCGCGGGTAGCGGCTGCGGATCAGGTGGTCCAGGGCCAGGGCCACGCGCTTGGCCGCCGGGAAGCGCCCCGCCCAGGACATGGACCAGCTCATGTCGAGCAGCAGCACGGTGGTGGTCTGGGTCGTGTAGTCCATCTCGTGGACGCGGAAGTCGTCGACCTCCAGCCGGATCGGCGTCGTGAGCCGGGAGCCCGGGTTCTCGCGCGCCTGGCGCAGCACGCTCTCGATCAGGGTGCGCACCACCGCGATGTCCAGCGAGTCGCCGAACTGCCAGGAGCGGGTCTCGTCCGGGCGTGGCAGGCCGACCCCGGCACTGCGGCTCTCGTGGGTTCCGGGCCGGCCCTTGCGCAGCGCGTCGTACACCTGGGCCAGCGCCGACGCGCCCAGCCGCCGGATGGCCTTGGGCGTGAGTTCCTCTTGTCCTTCGCGTAGATACCCGGCGTTCTCGAGAGACGACCTCAGGTCGCGCAGGAAGATCAGCGACTGCACGGCGCCGGCGTCCAGCAGCTCCTGCAGCGCCTCGGGCGAGATCTCCGAGAAGTTTCCATCGGCCAGATCCTGCGCCATCTGCTCCAAGCTTTGGATGCGCTCGCGAATCTCCTGGGCGGTCTCGTAGTCCGCCTGCTCCGAGCCGCGGAAGCGCTCCCCCTGCTGCTGTTGGAAGCGCTCCAGCGCGCGCAGGCGCTCCAGCTCCTCCAGCAGCTCGCGGTACGCGTCCTCCGCCTCGCTGTCCTCGAAGGAGTGGTCGCGGAAACGCTCGATGGCGTCAGCCAGTCCGGCTGGCTCCGCCTGATCGTGGTGCCGGCGCTCGAGGAACTGGTTCAGGCGCTGGGACTCATGACCATGGGCGCGTTCCAGCGCGCGCTGCTCCCGGTCCAGGATCTCTTCGAAGCGCCGCCGCAGCTCGTCGCTGGCGCCGTCCATGCGATAGCGCTCGTAGAGCGAGCGAGCCTCCTCGCGCAGCTCGCGGACCAGCTCGTCCACGCCCATGACCCGCATCTCGTTGCCGCCGAGCTCGAAGCCCGCCTGGCGCATCCACTCGAGCGCCTCGCTGACGTCGAGCCCTTCCATCAGGAGCTCGGACAGGGCGTCGAGCGCCTGCTCCGCATCCATGCGGAACTCGGCCTGGCTCCCGTCCCAGCGGCTGTAGCGGTAGACCTTCACGGCTGGCCGTACACCACCGTCCCGTCCCGCTCCACCTTGTTGAGCCGGTTCGAGAGGTGAAGCCCCTCCAGCAGGAACTCGATGGCGCTGGCCAGCTGCGCCGGCGAGTCGCCTCCCGCCAGGGCGGCGGCGCCCTCGCGCAGACCGGGGATCGCATCGAGCCCTTCCAGGTACTCGGCCGAGGGCATGCTGGCGGAGACCTCCACGTTCCAGCCCTGCTCGAAGGCCTGCACCACCGACGCCACGCCCTCACCCGGCCCGCACTCGTCGAAGACGGCGCGCAGCGCGCGGCTCCGCAGCTCGGCGATGACGTCGGCCTCGTCCTTGTCCGCGCCGGCGTACTCGAGCTCCAGCTTGCCCTGGGTCGAGGCGTCCAGGAACGGCAGGTCCGAGACGCGCGGCACGGCCTGGCTCTCTCCGGTGGCCAGGGCGCGCCGCAGGGCGTTGGCCACAAGGGTCTCGTAGTTTGCGATGGTCACGCGCACCGACACGCCCGAGGTCTGGCTCACGTCGGGGCTGCGTCGCGCCTGGAGCGTGGTCTCCGCCACCACTTCCTGCAGGAAACGTGGAACCAACACCTCGACGCCCTCTACGTGGGGCGGCTTCGCTTCCTGCAACGCGATCGCCAGCTCCAGGTCGCGGGTCGCCGGGTAGTGGGTCCGGATCTGGGCCGCGTAGCGATCCTTGAGAGGCGTGATGATGCGCCCGCGGCTGGTGTAGTCCTCCGGGTTGGCGCTGGCCACCACCAGCACGTCCAGGGGCAGCCGCACCCGGTAGCCCTTCACCTGGAAGTCCCGCTCCTCGAGGATATTGAAGAGCGCGACCTGCACCTTCTCGGTCAAGTCGGGAAGCTCGTTGATGCAGAAGATCCCGCGGTGGGTGCGCGGCAGCAGGCCGAAGTGGATGGTGAGCTCGTCGGACAGGGTGCGCCCCTCGGCCACCTTGATCGGATCCACGTCGCCGATCAGGTCGGCCACCGAGGTGTCGGGCGTGGCCAGCTTCTCGCCGTAGCGGGCGTCCCGGGCCACCCACTCGATGGGCGTGGCGTCTCCCTCGGCAGCCACGGTCTGCCGCGCGCCGGCCGAGACCGGCTGGAACGGGTCGTCGCAGATCTCGCTGCCCGCGACCGCCGGAATCCACTCGTCCAGCAGGCCCACCAGCGAGCGGATCATGCGCGACTTGGCCTGCCCGCGTTCGCCCAGGAAGATCAGGTCGTGACCGCACAGCACGGCGTTCTCCACCGCGGGCAACACGCTGTCGTCGAAGCCCAGGATCCCCTGGAAGAGGGGCTCCCCGCTGCGCAGCCGGGCCAGCAGATTGGCTCGCAGCTCTTCGCGCAGGGTGCGAGGCTGCCAGCCGGCGGCGCGCAGCTCGCCCAAGGTGCGATGGGGGGGCGGGTTCGAGGGCATGGATTCTCCTAGCGTGTTCGGAGTCGCCGGATGCGCCGCTGGATCTGCGGGAGCCGGTCGTCGTGGCTGCGGAGCCCCACCGGCAGCGGGCTCTCCTCGATCATGCGCTGCGTCTTCTCGATCCGCTCGACGGTCGTGGGATGGCTGGAGAGCCAGGCCGGCGGCTGCCCGCCCGACTCGCTGAGCATGGTCTTGAAGAAGGTCACCAGACCCTCCGGATCGTAGCCGGCCCGCGGCATCACCTCGACGGCGAAGGCATCGGCCTCGCGCTCGGCGTCGCGGCCGTAGGAGTTCAGGTAGGCGGCGGCCGCCAGCCCGCCACCCAGGTTGGCGGCACTCCCGGCCAGCCCGCCGCCCAGCAGCGAGGCCGCGTAGACGCCGATCCGATACAGCGAGCCCACGCCCTGCTGCCGGCGGTAGTTCCTGGCCACGTGACGGAGCGCCACGTGGCCCACCTCGTGGGCGATCACGCCGGCCAGCTCGGCCACGTTGCGGGCGGCGAGGAGGGTCTCGGAGTGGATGTAGATGTAGCCTCCGGGCAGGGCGAAGGCGTTGATGGCGTCGTCCTCGACGACGTAGAAGGAGTAGGTGAAGGGTTGGGATCCGGAGGCCGCCACGATGCGGTGCCCGATCTCGCGCACGTAGTCCCAGACCACGCGGTCCTTCACCAGGCGCGCTTCTGCCCGGACCTCCCGGTTGACCTGCTCGCCCAGCGCCCGCTCCTCGGGGATCGACAGGGTCCCGCAGCCCAGCGACAAGGCCAGGGCGCTGGAGAGCGCGGCGCCGGACAGGCGCGCGAAGCGTGACCGGCGGTGGCGCGCCGGCGCGCCGTCCCGCTCGGCCACTCGGCCACTAGAGGAGCGCGGTGACGTCGGACCCGTCCGTCTTCGCCAGGGTCTCCGTCACCTGCCGGATGATCGAGAGCACGGACCGGTCGAAGGAGAGGTTCTCTACGATCGGCACGTCGTTGGCCTCCGCCTGGTCGAGGATGTGATCTTGGATGCGCAGGATCGCCTCCAGGTTCTCCAGGTAGCGGTGCGGCGGACGGGCCTTCTCCCCTTCGGCGCGGCGCGTGAAACGGGCGCGAATCGCGTCACCGTCGAAGGTGGCGACGATCAGGAAGACCACGTGCGCGCGGTCCGCGTAGGCCTCCAGGTCCAGGCGGCCGGGAAGCAGGGAGACGCCGTCCAGCACCAGGCTCGCGTTCTCGTCGATGGCGCGGTCGATCATCGCCTTGATCCCGACGGAGACCGCCGACGCTTGGGCGGCGAATGCCTCCACCACCGGATCGCCGCCGGGTGTGGGCTCGAAGCCGGGCACGCGCCAGGCGTCGTACGAAGAGCTGTGGATGGCCGGCACCAGCTCCGGCGACAGCATCAGGCGCATCACCTGTCGGATTGCGTCGGTCGAGATCACGCGACTGATGCCCAGACGGTGCGCGACCTCGAGCGCCAGGCTGGTCTTTCCCACCCCCGCGGCCCCGCCCAGCAGGATCACCACGGGACGATCGGGATCCTGGTAGCGCCGCCACACCAGGTAGCGGCGGGCCGCCCGCTGGCGGGAGGCGCTCAGCAGCTCTTCGTACGCCATACGCCGCAGGTCCCCGCGCTCCACGCTGCGGCGACTCTCGTTCACCAGCCGCTCTTCGATGCCGCGCGCCACGTCCCAGGCCTCGGCGGGCTCCAGGGCCGCCGCCAGCAGGGATTGGGAGAGGATGCCCTTGGAGAAGGGCGTAGCATCGTCTCCGGACACGACCGTGATCTCGGGCGAGATCGAGTGCAGCGCCGCCTCTACGACGATCCCGTCCTTGTCGCAGACCTCGGCAATCGTCTTGCCCAGCTCCTCGCGGGAGATCTGGCGCCCCCGCAGCTGGTCGCGAACCTGGTTGGCCACCGCGTAGGCGTCCTCGAAGGCGACACCCCGGGAAAGCAGGGAGTGGATCAGGATCCCCCGCATGAAGGGCCGGGTCCCGCCGGCATCCTCCACGAGCGTCCGCCCGCCGTCACGGCTCCCCCGCTGGCGCTCTGATTCGTTCTCGGCCATCGAGCCACCCTACCGAAGCCGTCTGCCGGCGGCGATCCGGCCTCTCGCGAACCGCACAACTCCTCGGGAATTTGGCTTGACTCGAACCGGGGGCAGCGTATAACGTCGTTCTGCCGCCTTGGGCGGACAGGAGGTGCGATGTCGCCTGGTACATCGCTACGGCACTCACAATCGGCTTCCGGCCAGCAGTCTGCGGATGCGTTGTCGCAGGATCTGTTCCGTACCGGCGAAGTCGTGGAGATCGTCGGGGTGTCCCGGCGCCAGCTCCAGTACTGGGCGCAGACCGACCTGGTCCGTCCCTCGGCGCGCACAAAGGGGGGTCATCACCGCTACACGTTCGAGGACCTCGTGGCCTTGAAGGCCGCGAAACGCCTTATCGACGCCGGCGTCTCGGTCCAGCGGATCCGGAAGAGCATCGCGCAGCTGATGCGGGTCCTGCCGACCGTACGTCGTCCCTTGGCGGAGTTGGTTCTCGTGGCGACGGGTGACGTGGTGCTGGTGTTCCGGGAGGGCACGGTGTTCGAAGCCCTTTCGGGACAAGAGTGGGTGCTCGAGGTCGCGGCATTCGAACGCGACGTCGAGGCATGGCGTCGCGCCTCGGGTGCGCGACGCGCGAAAGCCAGCCGTCCGTCCGTCTCGCGAGCCGAACACTCCGCCTAGCGCAGCCTGCCCCGGGCTCCGCCCGGGCCGCCTCGCCGACGTCGCCGGCCCAACCGGGTCATGGACTCGTTCCGAAGGCGGCCACTTCGACCCAACATGGTGTCGGAGTAACAGCGGGGGGGGAACCGTGCGCACCATCGCCATCGTCAACCAGAAGGGGGGTTGCGGGAAGACCACCACGGTCGTGAACCTGGCCGGGAGCCTCGCCGCCGACGGGGCCCGGGTCCTGGTGATCGACATGGATCCGCAGGCCCACGCGACCCTGGCCCTGGGAATCGATCCCGAGATGACCGAAGCCAATCTCTACGAGGTGCTGGCCGACGAAGACGGTCGGGCCCTGGTGAACGAGATCCTGGTCGAGGTGGATCCGCGCATCGAGGTGGCGCCCTCGGGCATCGTGCTCTCGGCGCTGGAGCAGAAGCTATCCGCCGAGCACGCGGAGGCTCGCACCGAGCGTCTGGTCGGCGCCCTGGGGCAGCTCGCCCGACCCTACGACTTCGCCCTGATCGACTGCCCGCCCAACGTCGGGCTACTCACCTTCAACGCCCTGCGCGCGGCCCAGGAGGTGATCGTCCCCCTGGAGACCAGCCACTTCGCGATCCATGGCGTCCAGAAGCTTCTGGAGACCATCGCCCTCCTGACCGAACGGCTGGGCCACGATCTCGACGTGCGCATTCTTCCGACGCTGTACGACGGACGCACGCGATTCGCGCGAGAGACGCTGGCGGAGATCCGCGGGCTCTTCGGCGACATGTGCTTCGACGCCGTCATCCGCCAGAACGTAAAGCTGCGCGAGGCCGCGCGCCGGGGCGTGCCCGTGGTGTCCTATGCGCCGTCCGCCAACGGAACCGCCGACTACGGCGCCCTGGCCTTCGAGGTGGCGGCTGCCGCCGCGGCGGAGCTGAAGGCAACGCTGCAGGTCGTCGGCGAAGCGGAGGAGACCGAGCCACGGCGGGTGGTGGTCTCGTTTCGTGACCCCGGCGCCCAGGACGTGCGCATCGCCGGCGACTTCAACGGTTGGATCCCGGACAAGGACGTCCAATCCGAAGTCTCGAGCGACGGCTCGACGCGGGTGTGGAGGAAGATCCTGTGCCTGAGCCCGGGCACCTACCACTACCGCTACGTGGTCGACGGGCGCTGGCGCGAGGACCCGGACAACCCGCGCGTGGAGACCGGGCCGGTGGGCGAACGCAACTCCGTGCTGGTGGTGCAGTAGGCGGTGGCACGCGGCCTGGGCGACGTCCTCCACTACTTCGATCCCGCCCTGGGCCCGGCCGCCGAGCCGTCGTCCCCGACGCAGGCCGAGTCGCGACCGGAGCCGGGCCCCGTGCAGCTGCTGGCCGTGCCCATGGAGGCTGCCGACCTCCTGCGCGGGGCGATCGTCTGGAACCTGGCCCTGGAGCTGGGGCGCGCGGGGGCGGCCGTCGAGGCCGTGATCCCGCCCGACGCGGGCGTTCCCGAGGAGGACGCGACCCTGGGCGTCCGCGTGAGCGGCGCCCACGCAGAGGACTGGGTACGAGCCACGGGGCAGGCGCGAACCCGGCTCGCCGACCGCACCACCCTCGACGCCCCGGGCCTGCTGCTGGCGGGATTGGCCGCGGAAGCGACGCCCGCCGCGGCGGAGCACGCCGACCGCGCACTGCTGTGTTGTGCCACGGAGCCGGCGGCGCTGGAGCGGGCCGAGGCCCAGGGGCGTCGCTGGCTAGAGGCCGGCCACGACCGGCTGGGTGTGGTGATCCACGGAGCCGGTTCGGTCCGGGAGGCGCGCCGCGCGTTCGAGCGGCTCGCCGGGCCGCTGGAGCGGGTCGCCGGGCAGCCGATCGCGAGCTTCGGACTGCTGGTCGACGACCTGGCCCTGTACCGCAGCTTGGTCGAGCGGCGGCCCGTGGGCCTCACTCGTCCCCAGTCGCCGGCCGGGCGGGCATTGGCCGACGTGGCCCGGCTCCTGCTGGCGCCGGAGGACTCGCCGTGAGCGAGCTGCGCTGGACGCCGCCGCCGCCGCCGGACCGCCTGCGCAGCGCCCTGCGTGCCGCCCTGGGCCGCCGCGGCCGACCCCTGCGCGTGCTGGCCGAAGGCATCGAGGGGCTTTCCGGCAGCGTGGACTGGGTCACCGCCGACCCGGCCGGCCGCGTGGTCGCGGTGCTCTTGACCCTGGAGGAGGACCGCGCCCTGGAGCTGGTGGCGCGCGGCCTGGCCGAGCGCGACGCCCTGGCAGCCCGGCTGGCCGAGTGGCGCCAGCTGGCGCCCGAGCTGGGC